>JAPOYQ010000807.1 GCA_026706505.1 Gemmatimonadota bacterium | reverse complement strand
GCTTCAATGAGGCCGCGGCCGGACGGCCGCGGAAATAGCCCGCATCGTAACTGCCATGTTGTCAAAGACCTGGCGGAGCAAATGCGAGTGACCACCACCGAGATTCTGCATATCCTGCGACTCCTCGGTCAGGCCATCATGCAAAACACTGAAAACAAGCACCTTCGTGGACGCGAGCGGCTCCCGCGATTCTTGCATCGCCTCGCTGCTCGCTAGCCTCATCGCGTCATGAAAACCGGGTATTCGCTCAACTCACCCTCCAACGTCTTCGCCAAAAGGCGTGCTTGAATCTCCAGCAGGCGACGGTAACTGACACGGTAGCCGAAAAGCGGATGAGTTACCAGTGTATCCATTCGCGATTCGTATGCCCGAAAGAAGTTTTTCCGCCCGGTTGCCGTCAGCGCAATGGCGTGTCCTGCTTTCACGAAATGGTTTTCGGAGACCATCTGGGTATTGATGGCACTCAGTACGGCCGAGTCGGCGATGAGCGGTCGCAAGGGCTCCATCAGATCCAATGCCAGTGCCGGCCGGCCAGGACGCAACTGATGATAGAAACCCACCATGGGATCAAAACCCACTGCGTAGCAAGCCACAGTTAGATCCTTGGTCAGCAGGCTGTAGCCGAGCGAAAGCATTGCATTGACCGGGTCTCGCGGAGGCCGCCGGTTGCGGGCGCGGAAGTCGAAGCGAAAGCCGGACTCTCCATCCCGTTTCCCGCCCTGCTTCAACATACCGAAGAAGAGCCCAAAATAGATGCGAGCCGCCAGGCCCTCCAAACCCAGAAGCTCCTGGAGCGAATCCGCGGCCTCGGACCTTTCAGCCAAGCGCTTGAGTTCGCGCAATTCCCACCGGGGAGGTTCCAGGTGATTGCGCAACAGCATGGTGCGTTGATTGCGGATCTTGCCTACCACCAGCCGGCGGGCGATCCGTTGGCAAAACCAATCCTCGCCCGTCAACCGGAATTGCGCCTTGCGCAGCAGAACGTTCTTGGTGTTGAGTCCGCTCGTAACGCCGTAGAACCAGCCTCCCTGGGAGAAATAGCAGATCGGCTTTTCGCTTTGGCATAATTCCTGCACCGCTTGTGTGCTGATTTGGACGCTCCCCATCAGATTTACCTGGCAGATTTCGTTTATCCTCACATCCTGAACCACCTTTTTGCTTTCCTTGATGCGGAGGAGGCCGCCAGTCTTGCCCACACGCAGCCCTTGCGAGTTCAGGTAGAGAGGCCGGAGATCGGAGCGCGGCGCCACCAGCAGTCGAGCACCTGACGCCACCGGCTCCGCAGGCTTCTTCCGCAGCTCTTTAAACAATATCAATTGTTCTGGTTTGCCGTTACCGGATTGTGATTGCAATTGCCAGGTTTCGTCCGGCATGCAGATGGAAACCAGAGAGCAGCCCGGACATTTCGGGGAGTCGACGAGAGGGGCAGGTATCTCTTCAGCCGTTGCCGCCTCCCAAGCGCCTGCAATGGCCTGCTCCGCTTCCGCGATGGTCTCGCTGTTGAATCGGATGCGAACTCTTTGCCGCGTCTTATGATAGAAGACGAAACCTTCCTCACAGCAATAGCCATTGGCCCGCAGGACAAGCGCCTGCACCGCCAGTTGAACGCGGTCGGAGGGCCAGACTTCGATACCTTCCTCACCACTCTTCGGCCGGCCATGCTTGTAGTCCACCGGCGTGGCGCGGCCATCAGCGAATTCCGCCAAGTCGAGCTTGGCGATGACGCGATGCTTCTCGGAAGAGAGCGTGAGCGAACGAACTACAACCGGCTCTCTGGACTCTTCACCCGGCTGGGGTGCCGATCGGCCCTCCTTATCCACGCGCTTGTGTTGGGCAGCGCCCTCGGCGGTGTGCTCGTTATGCACGAAGACTCCCTGAACCTGCTCGAAGTAGAAGAGCCGAGGACAGTAAACATACTCGTTGATCATGCGTGCGGAGAGATAGTCGGGCAAGGACCGACGAATCGATTCGAGCTCTGGGGCAGGCAGAGCACTCACAATGGTTTTGCCTCCGTTAAACGACGATCAAGGGCGCATCGACGTGGACATAGGGTTTGCCGATTGCAGTGATGACCCGGTCGCCCCGCCCTTCAGCCGGCCCGAGGTCGACGAACAGGACCTGGTCTTCGTCATGGTGAATGATGTCGTCCAGCTTAGCCCGCAAGCGAACCAGATCCATACGCGTGAGTTGGCACTCAAAGACCGAGAACTGCAAGTGATCCCCCCAGGCCCGCATGGCTTTGAAGACCTGTCTCAGGCGCTTGGGGTCGGAGATGTCGTAGCTGACAATGTAGGAGTTGCGCATGGGACTCAGGATTTAACTTCGGCAGACTGTGTCTGATGTAGAAACTCCGGGCGGTACCGTCGGCGCTTTGGCACAGACGAACCGCCAGTTATCGAACTCGCGAAGAACGGGTGCTCCAGATCCACCATAGCCCTCGGGGCCCGGTCAGACTGCTGATATGTCCCTTGATTGAGAGCTTGCACAGTGTTCGAACAGCCCCAAGCCAAAGTGCGAGCCGTATCCTATTGCGATGGGTCCGCTAACCGGCCGCTCAAACTCCAGCCTAATGGCAAATCCGTATGTGAGCGGAGGTTGTGGGCCGCGTTGGCGTGCAAGCTTGAAATGGCGAAACCGACTCCAGGATGTCTCGCCCTTTGTGCCAACAGGTCCGCGCGCTGGGTCGGTTTCACCTTGACTCCAGGAAATTGGTGCAAGCCGAAGCACGGCGGCCGGTTTGGGGAATCCCCTCGAGCGCAGTTCGACGAGTATCTGTCCTTCAAGTGTGTTCTTTCCGCGCGCTTTTACATGCCTCGGAGGAACGAATGGTGTTAAGGATTGCCAGATCGGCGCACTGGCCTTCAGACGAGACATGTGACCCCCGTATTGCCCAGGCAGTCGGGCCATATCCGGCAAGCTGCCGATTGCGGCCAAGGCCAGGCGTAATGGTTCTATGCCGCCTTTGTTGAAGGTCGTCCGCACGCTGCGGACGGCGGCCTGGGCTTGAGCTCCAAGGCCCCCGGGTGCCCAGATGAGGATGTGATCCAGATGGCCGTCGTCATCGAGATCGAGAGGGTTGATATGGGCATGTTGATGCGGCCCGCGAAGAGGTCGACGGTTCCTGTCGCGGCCGGTAATTTCGGGTGGCGGCAAGCGACTCTTATGAGATGCGATACCGACCACTGCGCGATGCAGTAACTCCGCTTGCGATAACGTTCTGGCAACTGGCGGCAGCGCATGATCATTGCGGCTACTGTTCGTGAGGGACAATAGCATGGCTTGGACCCGGTGTTCGGGCCGGGTTGCTGTTCTCGCCTTTGGTGCACCGACTGAGATGGCCTCGGCCGGACGCCAATAAAGAACTCGACGACTGCCGGGTGGCCAGTTCCAACCGTGCGAGCGCAGCCAAGCCGTGTCTTTCTGTAGGCAGTCGATCAGGTCGGCGGGATAGGGCATAGCGGCCTTCTTTCGATTGTTGAGTAATGTCCGGGAGGGTTTTCTTCCCTCGGGCAGTGGCAGGGCAGCCCGCGCTTCCACAAGCTGAGCCTTCCGCCATGCCGCGAAATCGGATGCGCTCACGGGCACAAGAAGGGCGACCTGCTCCCGGCCCGGCCTGCATTCATCACGTTTCGGAAAGCAGTTGGGTTCCGGCAGCGATTCGTTGTCGGGGATGACGCGGCCTTGGACCCAACTTTCCGAGCGGCCCAGGTAGTTTAGCCGCTCCGCCAGCACGGTCAGGATGCATGACTCCTGACCCGTCAAGCGCGTGTCGGGCCAAATGGCAACCATCTCGCGGTCTTCGATGCGTGCCCAGGTGTCGAACACCAGCTTCGTCTTTTCGATCTTGCTCTTGTTGTCGAGCGATCCGATGGGCATGTAATGGCGACTATGGGTGCCGACTGCGGCGGGAAGAAAGTAGCGCGGCGGTTCGGCGGACAGCTTTTCGATTAGGCCTCGCGCGGCAGGCGAAGGGCCGCCGCTGTTCCAGAGGCCCGAGTTGTAGCCCACCGAGATCAAAGCGCGCAGGATTCGCCAGGGCGAAGGCGGCCATTCGATCAGACCTTCGTTGACGTGGTGGCCGTGGGGCGTGGCGTGATAGCGCCCGGCGGGAAACCGGAAAGCAAGGGATACAGGCACGAAGTTACTCCTTTCCTCCACCGGCTTCCGCCGCCGGTTCGTCCTCGGTCTTGCCCTTCTTGAGTTCGCCTTCGAACATCACTTTGTTGACGGTCATTTTATCCTCGCATGCTGCGATGGCGGTCTTTACGTCTTCCTTGAGATTGTCAAGCGAGGGGAGGGGCCATGCCGCGGGTGCCGCGGCCTTAATGTCCGGGCTCTCGACGCACAGGTCGCAGGCTGTGCGCAAGCGCATTCCTTCGTCGGTCAGCGCCCGCAGCTTGTACAGTGCCAAGAGGATCAGCAGGCGCTCGACGGCGGCGCCCAGCCCGTAGCCGCGGATCTGGGCCAAGTCGAGGTTGACATACAGAGTGATGCTCTCGGCGGTGTATTCGTCGCGTGCGAACGGCACGTTGCCGAACCCGGTTCTGGTGTCGCCCGACGGGTTGACGTGATCGTTCTTGACGCCTCCGGATGCCGCTACCTGCACGTGATCGGCTTCAATAAAGGCTGACACCGCGCGCGCCACGCGCAGGCGACCGCCAGCGAGATCTTTCTTCGCCAGAAAGATCCCGTGCAACAGCGAGTTGATGTCGTATTTCAAGAGTACCCTGGCGAGCTTCTGATGATCGATGGGGCCGGTCCCCAGGATACCGAGATCGTCCTTGAGCGTATTGAAGAACGTCTTGTCTTCGCCTTCCAGCAAGTAGGGACTGTTCAACCGATGGGATTCCAGAATCGTGTCCGTGAGGAATTCGCCGTTGCGGGTGATGCGCACGTGGGAGAGTCCGGAGAACTCCTGCTTGACGTCTTTCGCTACGGTGTCCCAGACGGTCATTTCAAGACGGTTGGCCATACTCTGCGCCGACTCCACCAGCAGGCTCGCGCCGTGGGTCGTCTGAAACGTCGCCGCGCCGAGAGAGGGGAAGCCAGTGGGCTGGAAGCGGTTGCCCAGCAGCGGTTGCAACGGAATCTTGAAGAGCAGGCGATTGGCGTCATTCAACTTTTTGAGTGAGATAGGCATGATCACTCCTTGTCGGGTTCGAGGTTCGGGTCGAGACGGCGGAGGAACCACCGCGCAGTACCTTGTGTGATGGGGAAGGCAAGGGCGGCGACCCACAACCGGGCGGCGTCGGGTGGCGCTATGCCGACATGGATGGTGCCGCGTACTCCCGCTGCACCCAGACGCCGCAGGGCGAGGGAGACGGCGGAGGCGGCGTCGCCGGCAGCGAGGCGGCGGATTAGCGCCGGGTCGGTTCCGATGTCGAGCTCGAACCCGGAGAGCGTTTTGAGTGGCCAAGGGAGGGTACACAGGCGGATCGCAAGCCAAGCGTCGTCCGGCCACTGTTCGGGAGTGGGAAGCTTGAGCGGGACGGGCCGGTCGGCCCAGGCCTTGCGATCGAGAGCCATGAGGGCGCGCGCCAGAACCAGGGTGCGGTCAAGGTCCACACTGCCCGAAAGTAGAGCGGCGAGATCGAGTGCGTTGGCTGCTGCGCTGGGCGCCGCCGTGAGCGGCAGGTGGCGGCCTTCGAATTGAGAAGCTTCTACGAGGCGGCGTTCGACCAAGGCGACGGCATCGTCGATACCTCGGCGGCCATGCATGACGACCTCCGGCCGCACATCGATCTGTGTTGCTGGGGGTGTGCCGGTGGTGGCAAAGCGCGAGCGCTGTTTGGGATCCAACGGCAGCCAGTGCCGCCGTATCGGGTCGACCGGTACGACCGGTTCCCGGCGGAAACTTCTCGCCTGCAAGGCGAAGGCGAGGGCCAGACGGAATTCCGCGGAGCCGTCGTAACAGGCGGTTACCCACTCGGCGCGTAGGCGGGGTATGGGTTGGGCGTTGAAACCGCTACCCCGGGCCATGGTTTCTTCGACTTCCGCCATTTGAACAAGCACGCGCTGCCAGAGTTTGGTGTCCTGGGATTTTCCGGCTACGGCAAAAAGCGATTCGGTCAAGACTTTTTCCACAGCAGCCAGACGCGTGGAGGCGTTGCGACCTCGTGTCTCCCGGCGTAGTCGGCGCAGCCAAAAATCGAGATCGTCGATGCAAGCCAAGCGTTCGGACGACCCGTCCGCAACGTCGAACTGGCCCAGAGGGACGGCCAGATTCGATTGTCCGTTGCGTTCGATATAGCCGTATCGTTGGAACGCCTTTATGCCCCGTGCGACGCCGAAGCCCCCAACCGCTCGGGCGAAATCAAGCGGCTCACGTGCCGTCTTGGCACCGACCTGAGCACGGCCTTCGGAGAGCAGGCGACGCAATTCCACATAGGTTGACGGTCGCGACCACAGCGGCATCCATTGCTCGCCTCTCGCGTTCTCATCGTCCGCCGAAGCGCTGGCATACGCCGCCGCGCAGGAGTTGACGACGAATGGGGAAGTAGCTCGGGAAGACTCTGACGATTCCAATCGGCGTGAGACCCCCGAGGTGAACGCAATAGCGCCTTCGAGCATCAGGATGAAGTCTATTGGATTCACCATACTGTCGGAATCGGGACCGTTGCTGTTGTTGGCCCCGCCCGCCGTGCCCGGCAAGAATTGACCGACAGGTTGTCCTGACAAATTGCCCGGAACCGTCAGCCCCCAAATGGCTCCAGAGATCCAAGCCCGCGCCGCGGGCTGAGGCTCGCCTTGGTCGACCGCGATGTCGAACACTTCTCTCAGGAGTTTCATGAAGTTGTTCGTAAAGTCAAAATTCCCGTCGTTGCCACCTGTGCCAAGCAGAGCCGGAAATTTGGGAGTTCCATCGTCTTCCAATACCATTGCGGCGTCCATCCACTCTCTGTATGAGCCGCGCCAATACAACCGGCATTGGAGGACCAGATCGGCCTTGCGCCGCTTGAATTCTCGATCTGCGTCATTGAGGCGCCGCTTATAATTCTTTGAACTTTTCAGTTGGGAGAATACAGTCTGGAGGTGTCGGGCTCCAACTCGTTCGGCGTTATCCCGTTTATCTAATAGATCCCTGTATTCGTCAGCATCTTTGACAAGACCTTGCGCCGCCTTGAGCTGCTTTTCAGCAGCTCCAAGTCCTTGACCTGCTGATTGCAATATCCGATCTCTCTCGCCCTTTGCCTTGTCTCGGTCGCGGATCAGTACCGCATAATCTTCCTCAAAACCCTGCCGACCTCTCTCGGTATCAGACTCGTCTCGTTTTCGTTGCTTCGCTTCGTTCTTGATGTCACGGACCTTCTTATCTGCACTTAAGAGGTGTTTGATTTGTATTCGGCTTGCGTTGATGCCGGAACGGAAGTCTTCGAATCGATGGGTTTCCGAATCTTCGATCGGGGACAAGGCCGGATCTCTTTCGAAGAAAAACCCGGCCCCCTTGTTCCAAGGTGAGACAATCGGCGTGGGCCGGTAATTGTACAGGAAGAACGCTTCGAGTTCTTCGCGGCTCAAGCGCGTCGCCAACCGGAAGCGGTCTGCGTCCCACCATCCGCGGGCGTCATCATCAACCTGTTCGGCGACCAGTCGCAGGATGCCGAATGCCTTGAGGTAGTGCGCGAGCGGCGCGGCCGTGCAGCCGTCGAGATGGTGGACATGGATCATCGAGGTGTCTCCTGCGCGGCGGGATCGAGCGCGGTCCGGGTTGTTGCTCTGTCGTCGGGCTGTTGGCCGTGCAACAGCAGGTCCATTGCCTTCCGTATGGAGGCGCGCTGGTCGGCGGCGCGCAGCAGGGTTTCCAGCCAAGCAAGGGTGAACGGACCAAAGCGCGCGACGAGTCGGAGGACGCGTTCGGTCCAACTCATGCCAGTTCGGGAGCTCAGGCCCACTTCCGACGGTGAGAGGTCGAGCGCGGTGCCCGGCAGACTCTGGAAACCGCCTTCGGCCGCGGACAGCAGCACCGGCGGCAGTGAGTCGCCTGTGCGAACACCGCGGACGCGCAGGTCGGAGTCGTCGGCTTTCTGGTCGGCAGGGCTCGCGTGCCACGCCATGCGCACCTTGCCGTGATGGGCGCAGACAAGATAGGCGAGCAAGTCGAAGTCGGCGGCATCGAGGTCGAGGATTTCCTGTTCGATTACCGTGGGCACGGCGGCGCTCGCGCCGCCAACAAAAACACTCGGTGAATCACCAGTGCCTGTATCGAAATCTTCCATAGCGACAAACAACTCGCTCCACGGTCCGAGTAGTGCCTGATGCTGCGTTTCGTGCCGCTGAAGGACGCCGAACAGGCCTAGCGTACTCGCCAATTCGTGGCGGAAACCGGGGCGTTGGTCCGCAGCGTGGATCCGGTACATGTTTTTCGTGCTGCACGGCCAAGCGTGGTCAGGTGCCTTGCCGATATCGTCCCGTTCGGGGCGATCACTGGCCCGAATGGAGCTTTGGAAGGCGGGATGAGCCTTGCCCAGGTCGTGCCATCTTCCTGCCAACTGCAATAGTTTCACTTGCGGCGCCCCAATCTCGTCCGCGATGCGTTCGACTTCTCCGGCCACCTGCAGGCCATGAAATCCGATGGTTTGCCAAGCGCGGACGCTCAGCGATTCGTCGTCTTCGGAGTCGTCGGCATGGTCTTCCGGTGGAAGAACGCGAACGCTTTTCTCACCCGGGTGCCAGCCGTCGTTCTTCTTGTCTAGTCTCCAGCATGGACAGGTCTTGTGCTCGATCGCGGCGGCCGTATTCGCGGGCGGGACAGGCCGGTTGGATGCGGGATCCCATCCGGAATCGAGGCGGTATCCCCCGACGCCTCTCTCGACCAGCACCGTCTGTCCCGGATAGATGTCGCGGCGGGCGGCGGCGCGCCATTCGCGGTTCGGCCAATCCCAGACCCAGGCGCGAACGTCGGGATTGAGACTCTCCGATTTCGGTTTGCACAACCAGTCTTGCACCTTGAGGAAGGGTACGCTGCAGAGTTCATCGCGCATCGGCTTCATGCTCGACGACGGACCATCGCTGTCGATTTCGGCCCAGAACACCTGTGTGTCGCGTTCGTCACCTGAGCGGATGAAACGGCTGATGTCGATATCTGCACCCGACAAATCGGGTGAGGTGTCGAACAATTCATCCAACTCGTGGCGCAGCAACAGGTGCACGGGTTCGTACGAGTAGAGTTCGGGCAGCGATGCCGCATTCTCTTGCTCGAAGCACTCGAGCGAAAACGGCCCGGCATCTGCATCCGGCAGGGCGTTGCAGGCTTCGCGCGCGGCACCGAGTTCGTCCACGGAATATGGAGCGGCTTTCCTTTCGGTGTCATGATTGAAGTCAGCGACGATGACGCGGCCAGTGCCGCCCCACCGCGCGCACCGTCCGAAGCGCTGCACGAGTCCGGGCCACGGCGCGAGCTCAGTTACCAAAAGCGGGGCCGAGATGTCCACGCCCGCTTCGATCACCTGGGTGGAGACAACGATGCGGTTTGTCCCCGGTCCGCAAGCCGCGCGGTTGAGAAAGTCGCCGTGCCAGGAGTTGCGTTCAACTGGCCGAAAGCGGCTGTGTGCGAGACGGATGTCGGTTTGGGTCTTGTTGAGCGCCTTGTCCTTTCGCAGCTTGTCCCAAACTTCGACGGCGCGGTCCACGGTGTTGAGCACGACCAGCGTCGGCCCTTCAGAGCCGCAGCCGTGTTCTTCTCTGTGGCGATGCGAGACATCCCGAGCTAGTTTCTCGGTGTTGGAGAAGCTGACGACTTTGAGGCTCTTTGACACTCTCCACAGAGGCCCGGATCGATCAGCGGGTGCGATGATATGTGTACTTCGTGCGAGACCTCTTATGAGACCGGCCGTGTCGGGGCTTTTCTCCAGCCAACTGCGCTGCAATGTCGCGCTCATCCACCATGTGAAGCAGGGACGCAGCATCTTTCCGGTGTCTTGATCCTCGCCACGAAACACCTGGAGTTGCCCCGAGGTCGCGAGGCCCGTATCCATCAACTGTACTTCGTCCATTATCCAGAGGGCATCTTGGTTCAGTAGACCGAACTCCATCGGCCACCGCGCTCTGGGGCTTGCGTAGCCACGATTCATGGCGCGGG
This sequence comes from Gemmatimonadota bacterium, assembly GCA_026706505.1. The sequence continues at coordinate 7,309 of JAPOYQ010000807.1, read as the reverse complement.
AGAGCAACATATCTTGCGTGCCGATCAGAACCGCGTCACGTTCGGGATAGAGAAACCAGTGGTCGGCGGCGGCGCCGCCCATCAGCAAGTGGACCCCAACTTTGCCGTCCTGAGAACTGGCACCGTCCCACAGGATGTTGAGACGTTGCAGTGCTTCGCGCGCTTCACTTGCCGTCTGTTCAACGAGCACGCGCATCGGCAGGCACCACACTAGGCGGCGCGGCCAATCGCTGTTTTTGTGGTGTACGCGATGCCACACCCACGTTGCGAGCACACCCAACGTCTTGCCGAATCCGGTCGGTATACGAATCAGGCGATTTCCGCATGCGGACGAGGCAGCAAGCTCTCGTTGCCAGCGATGTGGTCCCTTGACACCACCGAACTCAGCAAAGAACTGATCGAATCCGGCGGTGTTCAACTCCGACAAAGTCAAGTCTTCCCTGTCCATCGGCTGTCAAGTTTGAATTGCAAAACTACACACGATACGTAAACTGGCCTGCTGTGATTTTCATCGACTAGCTGTGCCTTTAAACAGCTCGACTTGCTTTTTCCGTCGCGGACGCTCCGACTCGGGTAACAACTTGGCGATTGCCTCCGCCGGGACGTTCCCCAGCTCTTTCGGTTCCAGTTTGTGCAGTCCGCCACCGTAGACGCGCCCTTCCCCAAGCATCGCCTGCGGGCAAATCTCGTTCAGGCGTTCCCAGACCTGCCGTTTCAACTCCGGCCTATCCTGCAAGGCGCGCCTGATAGCCCCCTGTGGGTACAACATCAAATACACATTTGCGGCTGTCGCCCTTGAATCGTTCAGTATGAATCGAAACGGTCTGCCGCTCTTTTTGTCGCTTCGGCCGAGATACGTGCAGACGAACGGTGCCGGCGGCCGGTATTCCTGCGCATACCACAGCATCCGATGCCGACATAGATAGCGATCAGCGATACCTTTCGCTCTGCCTTCTTCCAGATAGGCCCACAGCTTTGGATAACGTTCCCTGATCCGGTTTTCCGCCCACGGGGGGTCAAGCAAAAACAAACGGCGTTCCAGAACAGGATTGCCCTTCAGGTCGCCCTTGATTTCGTCGCCCGGCACATAGCGCGGGCTTGGTAGGATCGGCTTGAACGCTTCCATCGGCAGTCTGCGCCGCTCGACTTCCTGCGCCGACAAAATGAAGTAGCTGTTGTTGCCCGTAGCCAGCCCCCGTTTGATCTTAAAAAAATCCCCCAGCACTGGTCCCTCGGTCGGTTCATGGTTTTCCTTCATCGGATAGCGAGTCCATTTTGGATCGCGGCGCAACGCCTCTACCGACACCAACCGTTCCACCTTCGGTCGTTCCAGCGTCCCGCCATAAGTGAATCGCACCTCATGCCCTATTCGAGGTGTTTGGTTGCGGAACCACACCACGGCTGACGACACAAGTGCGTCATCGAATTGCACATCGCTCGGATCGAAGCGATGAATGTGAAGTAGCGTCACCTTGTCGAGCAAGTAGCGCTTCACCGAGATGCCGTAATTCACGTCCATGAATTCGCTCGGGATCAACCACCCCGCTAGGCCGCCATCGGCCATCCATGCGTGGCTTAAGCCCAAGAAATAGCAGTACAGCCCAGCCAATCCGCTCGTCTCCACTCCGCAGGCGTCCCGCGTGCGCAGCTTCAACCGCTGTTTCTCGCCGTTGACGATATGGTGGTGCCTCACATAAGGCGGATTACAGACCACCAGGTTGAACTTTTCGGCAGCCTCCGGCGCTTCTGCCCGCGTGAAGTTCTCCAGGCGGATATCCAGCCCCGTCTCGCTCCACAGTTTCGCTGCCGGTCTACCATAATGCGGGTCGATCTCATACCCCACAGCAGCGCCTATACGGGTTTGCGGGAACACCTTCAGCAATGCTGAATAGAAAGAGCCCGTCCCTATCGCCGGGTCCATGAACAGTATTCTCTCGCTCGCACCGAGATGCGCCTTCGCATAGAACTGTATGTCGAAAGCCAGGGCGGTCGGCGTCGCGAACTGTCCCATCCGGTTCCGCACGGCCGCGTCCCTCTTCGCGTCCAGCTCTTCTTGTAAGGCCAGCCGCCGGGCCTCTAATTCTGCAACTGCTCTCTTCGTCATTTACAACCCAAATTCTCCGAGATCATTGATACGGTGCTCCCAAACCCAGTCGATGCCTTCCGCCGCCTCGTATCCGAGATAGCCGCTGTCGAAATATCCGCACAGAAACAGGATGTAGCGCACGTTGTCACCGTAGGTCCGGCGCAACTGGCTCATCTTGGTGGCTTCTTCCTTCCGCCGCTTGTTGACGTTGGTGAAATCTCCCGCCGACTTTGCCTCAATCAGCAGCGGGAACTCTTCTGCCTTCGGCGCATTGGGCATTACCACCACATCCACAGGGATATTGACCGTCTTGGCGGACGCTTCCTGTTCGACCGGTACGTTGAGCCGGAACGAATACGTTCCCGGCTGCAGATCGTCGTAATTTGTACCCTCTCCCGGCGGTAAGTGTCTATACCCTAGAGCCGTCAACCAGTCGTCGATCGCGGTGAGCTGACGCTTTTCCTGTGCGTTACGGATGATTGGATTCGCAACGGCCCCGCATAGGCGATCGGCAACGATCGTCGCGGCCCGGTACAACTCCTGTTTGGACGGATCATCACCACGCTCCAACCAAACGAAGACATCCATGTCGGCCATCTTCTCGATGATCTCCCCGATCCGCTTAAGGTCTCTGTCGAGCTCCCGCTTCGGCATTCGGGGCGGGAGCCTGCTGTGCTTCTCCATAGTCTTTACTAAGTGTCCGGAGACACCGGCGAGGCCGACCAACCGATCAACGGCCAGGGGTGGACAAGTGCACATCCGCAGTGACGGCAATACCGATGGCTTCGCTGTCAGCAGTTCCAACCTCACGTCTGTCAGGTTCTTCGTCGCCACAAGAGTCGCCTCGACATCCTTCGTGGTTTGCACTCGTGTCGTCCGGTAGGCCTCCGGCGCAAAGCGCATGAACCAGTCGTTGTACATGTCCACCGACTGCGCAATGTCCTGTTTCCACTGGTCCGGCTTATCCCTGTTGACTGCCATCACTTGTCTGTCTTGGCCTGATCTCTTCCCGATGTACCTGCCTATAAAGCTTCCACATCCCTCAAACAAGTCGTTCAGGCGTGTATTCCGAAACGAAATGGGCCATGGCAATGGCCGTAGTCGTCCAGATACTTGCGGACGGTTTTTCGGATGATCCAGGCAGTCAATACGTCGTGGACTTTCGCCGGCGCGGTCACGCGGTAATAGTTTGCGTTCTCGAAGCTGACGCTCAAGCGTGCGGTCTGTTTGTACTGCTGCGGCCGGCCCATGGGCATCGAGTCCTCGTCTGCTGGATTGATGTAGCTTACACCAGAAAGGTCCAGCAGGGCACGGCTTCACAACCGCCGCGCCACCCAAAGGGCACGTCCGACGACACGGATCTCCTCGGCGGTGCGCTCGTAGTCGGCGTATTCCACGCACAGTGACTTAATCACCACCTTCAGTGGATTGGAGCGAGCGAGGCACGTGCTCAATCCTTCTAGCGACCAGCCCTGTCTCGTCCCGGATCACGAAGATTGGACCGGACCGGGGAACCGTTGGGAAGAAAACCCACAGGGGATGTGACCCGTTGTGACGGAAAAAAGGGCGGCGGGACGAACCCGCCGCCCGCCGAGCTATGGCGGCTCATCGTCTTGCTCCGCCGTTTCCTCGCCCTGCTCCAGCTCGACAATCCGGGAGTGGGCTTGATCGGCGACCTTGGCGAGAACCAGCAGGTCGTTGCTTCCGAAGCTCTGTGTCGTCTTCCACTGCCCTTCGGCGTCGCGGTAGCGCTTGGAGAAGGTGACATTGTAGCGTGTGCGCTCGCCAGCCTTGTTCCCCCAAATCGCGGCTTTAACAGCGCCGATCCGAACGGTTGCGGTGGGTCTTTGGTTTGCCATTTGTTGTTCCTCCTAAGCGTTAAGGGTTTGTGAGCGTTTGCCGCTCACCCAGGACTGGCGGCAACGGCCAAACCCGATAGCGGGGAGGACGAAGCGGAGCCAAGTGCAGGGCCGCGCCAGGGCGGCATGGGCAAGGCAATGACAGGCGCCCCGTTGGGCGAGCGTGAGCGTTCTGGCGGCTGGCTTGCGCCGGCCAAGCGGACCAAGCGCCAGGCGAGCGGCTGGAGGCAACCAAAGGCCCGAGTGAAGGATGGGGCAGTGAAGTGATATGGGAAGGCTGGAGGCCTAGCAGTCACCTTCAGAGACGAGTTGGAGGGCAGTGGAGGCATCAGACGCATGCTGAAGCGTAGGTGTCCGGCCCGCGCTCGTCGGGGATCTGCGGCGGCGTGGTATGAGGAATGAGCCGCCATAGCTCGGTGGAGTAGTTCAGTTCGGGCCTGGCAAGCTTGAGCTGCTTGAGTTCCCGGAGACACTATTTCACGAAGGTTCCGGACGGCGACGTTGTCGCCGGCCTTGTCAGGGAAGGGGCCATGCTGGGTGTAGACCAGTGCCCGGGTCAATGCGAGAGGGTTGGTGAGCGAGAACGTGCGGCAGGTGAACCACAGGCAGAGCCCAAGGCCCAGGGTGGATCGGCGCAAAGCGTGAAGGCAGTTGAGTCCGACCGGGACCGGCTGGCGCATAGTGAAGTCGAAAAAAGACCGGGTCAGGCGGATTTCGCTCGGAATGAGGCGGTCATAGTCCCGCCAGTAGACGGCCTTGTCACCAATGACCCCAGCCAGTCGGACAGATTTGTGGTTTTTCCCATAGTGGAGCGATATGATGGCGGAGCTAAAGAGTCGCTCCGTCTGGTTGCGGAGCCGGCGGTGGGGATCCCCGCCGTCGCTGTAAGTTCCCGGTCGGGCCAGGAAGCCGCGGAAACCTTTGCGAAGCACGAGCACGCGCCGACCCGTGCACACGGCCTCGGTGCAGACCCAGGCCAGAAGCAGGCGCCGGAGGGTTCTGCAGGGGAACCTGGTGTTTCCAACGGCGCTCATCGCCAAGGTGAAGGTGCCTTTGGTGCGCGCGAAGTGAGACCGCCTGCCCTGGCCGGTCGAGGGCAGGCTGCAAAGGGCCAACATGCGATCCAGGAAACCAGGATCGGCGCCGGCCTCCCGGGCCTCATTCAACCAGTCGAGTTGTTCCTGCAGGGTGGTTCCCAAAAGCCCTCCCTCGGGGTGGATTCACTTGTTCCAGGTGAGGCCGATTTAGCACACCAAGCCCAGAAGACCTCCGACCAGAAAGCCGATTCCCGGACCGACAAGAAACCCTATTCCCATCTTCCTTCACTGTCGCGTTGCAAGGCGGCGGCCAGTTCGGGATCGCCGTGACCGCGCCGGATTGCGAGCTCGACCTGCTCGACCTTGCGGCCGGCATCCCCCAGGCCCACGAGGCGCGCCAGGTAGTGGATGCCGGCGGCTACCGACAGGACAAGCACCACGAGGTGCGCAAGGACCAGGCCCGCGTGCTGCTCCCAAATCAGGGAAGCGTAGGGCCTCAGATACACCAGCCGCTCGAAGCCGAACAGGACGGCCAGGGCGGCCAGCGTGCAGGTCAAGCCGAAGCTGACCCTCCAGGGGTGCATGTCAAATCTCCACTGAGGCCGGATCGCCGCTGCTGCGACTGCCTCCCCGCCGTCCTCCTCCGCCTCCCAGCGAGGACAGGCTGGTGCGGGTATTCCGTGCCTGGCCGCTCTTTCCGCCGTGCATCGAGAAGCCGCCGGCGCTCTTGGCCTTGACGCTGGCCTCGCGGTAGTGGTCGGTCCCGACCTCGACGTTGACGCGGCCCAGATTGCCGGCCTCGTCTACGTACTGGATCTGAGCATCGGGGATCTGCACGTGGCCGTGGTCGTCACAGGGCAGGTGCAGCTCGGCCGCCGCTTTCCGGCGGGCGCGGTCGGCTTCTTCCTTGCCCTGCCTGGCGCGGGCGGTTTCGCTGCGTTTCGCCAGGATGCCTTTCAGCTCGGCGTCGATCAGGATGCGCCGGAGCCGGGCTCCCCGGGCGGTGAGGGCCTCGATCTCCTTGCGGCAGGCCTTGGCGACATCGGCGTCATGGGCGGCCTCACGGGGCTTCACCATGCCGGACCAAGCCCGCTGCTCGGAGTCCAGGCCGCGCTTGACCGCCAAGCGTTGGGCCAAGGCGGCCCCCGCTTTGGTCAGCGTGTAGAGGGTGAAGGTCCCTCCCTTGGGGCCTCGGACCTTGTGCTCCTGCATGGCTCCGGAGCGGACCAGGCGCTGGAGCCCTTTGGCGGCGGCGAAGCGGTTGCCCGAGAAGTGGGCCTCGACCAGGTCGCGGTGCGAGGCGCAGCGGTAGAGGCCCACTTCCTGCAGGCAGGCATGAGTGCGCTCGGTGATGTCCAGGCCCTTGTGGCGGGTGCGGCCCAACTCGCGGCGATGGCCGGTGCGCGGATCGACCTTCCGATGGTTGCGGGAGCGCCGTCCAGACTGTTTGCTTCGCTCTCTGACCTGCTGTTGGATCCGGCCGTCCTCTGCGCTTTGTTTGCCATCGCTCCGTTCAACGACGGTCCGATCAGGCGGCGGTTGGCGAGGATCAACATCGGGGGGCCATCGGCTCATCGGTTACCTTTCGGGGGCTGTGCGGCTGGGGATCTGATCTTGCCGGACGCCAGGGCGGCCGGATCCCCGGACAACAGCTCTGTCTCGGGAATAGGTGACGACAGGCTCGGTTCTTCCGAGTTTGGAGGGTCCTTCGACGATAGTCCCCCGGGCTGCCCGAACGGGCTCGGCCGCGAGCCGGCCCCGCTTCCGGTCCTGCCGAAGCCTCTCGATGGCCCGCTCGGCATCGTCCCTGGGGGCGTACATTCCCCCGTAGGGACTGGGGACCGGACGGTCGGGATCTTGGGCGTCCTGGATGCGGTAGGCGTCCGGACGGTGTGGAACCGGAACAATACGGTAATGCCGGTCTCGTTGTTGTCCGGGTACAGCCCCGTCCTGTGTCTTTTCCCCCTGTTCCTGCTGGCGCTCTTGGGTGCGGCTGATCAGGTAGTTGGACATGCGCTGGGCTTCAGCCGATGCGTTGACGATCTCCTGGGGGTTCTTGTCCAATACTTCGACCCAGCCTGAAACGTAGGCCGCTCCCCGGCTGGGGTCGTGTCCGGTGCCCAGCCGGTCTCCGGTCATCATTGCGCTGATCTCAGCCCGCAGTTCCTCCCGGGCGTAGGACTCGGAGGCGAAGCCGTCGTTGAGGCCTTGCTGGAGGGTGTCTCGGTTGAGACGGTCGGGATGGCCGCTGGCGTGGCCCAGCTCGTGCAGCGCCGTCTGGTAGTAGTGGTCGGCGGACGGAAACTGGCTCTTTTCGGGAAGGACAA
>JAPOYQ010000537.1 GCA_026706505.1 Gemmatimonadota bacterium | reverse complement strand
AGATCACCCCCCACTTCCGCTCCACGTGGGACCGCCCGCCGTGTGTATCATCCGTATCCGTATGGGTATGGACCCCCAGCCAGAGATCGACCGCGCCCGGATTCGCCGCCAAATAAGACTCGAATGCCCCCGCATCTGGTTCTCCTCCCACAAAGTAGAGATACGATGCCCCGATGGGCGCCCCGTCTTCAAAGCGGCCATGGTAGCCTCCGTCAACTCCCTCCCAGGGGCCGGACGCCACTGTCGTATCCTTCAACATATGGTGGTGGGCCGTCACAATGATCTTGTCGTGGTTTTCTTCGACCTTCTCTTTCCACCACTCGAACGTCTCCCGCGTCACCGCGCCGGCGGGATACCCGCCTTTCTCGCCCCGCCCAACCGGAGGGCCACCGTCGTTGCGGTCACCCATCGCCAGAAACAGGACATTCCCCACCTGAAACGAATACCGCTCCCAGGTTCCCTCGATCGGATAGGGCCGCCGGTCGGCGTGAACGCCGGAATACTCGGAATTCTCCCCGTTGGGATCCACCCACTTCCGAAACCACCACTGGCACGGCTCGTCGGGGCCGCTGGCGTCGTGGTTGCCCACAATATTGTAGAAATCTTCCCGAGGATGTATGGTCGACGCGCTGTACTGCCGCACCACCTCTTCCCCTTCCTCATCATCCGGCGGCGTCTGCGACCCAGACAGGTCACCGATGTCCAGCATAATATCCCACTCGAACGGTGGACCGCCATCGGCACCGCCCTGTTCGGCCTGCAGGATCGCATCCGCAAGACTGCGGCGATTGGCACGCGCCAGATCCGTGCCTACGTGCGCATCCCCTCCCGCCCACAGCTTGAATGTTCTCATTTTTACGACGCACCTCACTTGCGTTAGTATAGGCGAAAGACGACGGAAAAGTCGCTATGGGACCCTTGTGGAGCAAGCCCAAGTGCTTGCGAGTTAGGCAGTGTCAACGGTCTCCTAGGTCCACCCACTCTCTACCCTCACACCCGACGTACTCCGACTGCGGCCGAAAAATCCGGTCCACTGCTTCTTGTTCCCGGCAATGAGCGATCCAGCCGGCCATGCGAGTTATGGCAAAGGTGCAACTAAACAACTCCGACGGGACGCCAAGTTCGCGTAGCAGAACGGCCGTATAGAACTCGGCGTTGGTAAACAAGCGCCGGCCCGGCTTGTATTCCTCCAATAGTCGCACCGCCTCTGATTCTACAAGTATAGCCAAGTCGAACAGACCAGTATCTCCTTTGGCCACGCACAACTCCTCAGCGGCTTGTGCGAGAACAGCCGCTCGGGGATCCCGCACCTTGTACTCGCGATGCCCGAAGCCCATCAGACGTTCACCGCGTTCGAGGACGTTTCTAATGAAGGGTTCGGCTCGGTCGGGAGTGCCAATTTGCTGCAGCATGGCCAGGGCTAGCTCGGGGGCACCACCGTGCAACGGGCCTTTTAAAGCACCGAGAGCGCCGACGATGGCTGACTTCCGATCAGATCGCGTCGAAGTGATGACGCGAGCCGTAAAGGTCGATGCATTCATGCCGTGATCAACCATCGCGTTGAAGTACGCGTCCAGCGCACGGGCCATGGCCGCGGTCGGCCTACAGCCTGACAGCATGTAGAGGAAGTTCTCCGCAAAACGAAGCCCCGGATCCGGCTGAATCACGGATTTTTGATTCATCAACCGCCACGTGGCAGCGACGATGACAGGAGTGGCACTCATAAGTGCAACATCCGCCTCCGCGTCCTCAAGGCACAGCGAATCAAGAGCCAGCCGCAGTACGTCTATTGGCCTTTGCCCGGCTCCGACAGCGGCCTCGATTAGGGATTGAGTGTGCCCGGGCAGGGACCAACTCGACAGTCGAGCGCGGAATGCCTCCAACTGCTCGCAGTCTGGTAGCTGGCCATGCCACAACAGGTAGGCCATTTCCTCGAAGTGCGCGTTGGGGGCAAGCTCCTCAAGCGAGAATCCCGCCAACCACAGTCTGCCCCTCTCTCCGTCGATCCCGCTCAACCGCGTGCGGGCAGCGACTACCCCCTCTAGTCCTTCTTTGATCTCGTTGGTCATGTCCCAAGCTCCGTTGTATTGGTTAATTGACGATTATAACGCGATCACTTATATTGTCAATATTGATTCATAAATCAATCTATGACGATGACTCCTTCGCGCTATTTATCCGCTAAAGAGGCCTGTGCCGAGTTGGGAATCCGGCCGCAGACCCTCTATGCCTATGTAAGCCGCGGCCTGATTCGTTCCGAAACGGGGAATCAGCGACATCGCACTCGCCAGTACTACCGCGAAGACATCGAACGTCTCCGCCGCCATAAGGAGCTTCGGGCGCGGCCCGAAGTAGCTGCCGAGCAGGCCCTGAGAACAGGGGACCCAGTACTGGAGTCTGCTCTAAGTCGAATCGACGATGACGACCTCTACTATCGGGGGATCAGCGTCAGCAAACTGGCGGGTGAGAGCACGGTGGAGGAAGTGGCCGCGTTGCTATGGACGGGAGATCGCTCTCTGCAGATCGAGGAATTCGCCGGCGAGACCCGGCTGAACGGCATCAGTCCAACTCTCATCGCAGAGCTTGCGCAGTTGTCAAAAGTCGAGCAGATGCAGGCACTGCTTCCCGCGATAGGAGCGACCGATCCAGCAGCCTTCGCCACTGCACCTCCGTACATCCACCAGTGCGGCGCTCGCATTCTCCGGTCCATGACGCTGATTGCCACTGCCCAAGACAAAACCGACAGCGGCATCGCGCAGACGCTGCAGAGCGCTTGGCTACCCGGACGACCGGAAACGGCTCGGTTGATCAAAGCGGCCCTGATTCTGTGTGCCGATCACGAGCTCAACGTCTCGACGTTTACTTGCCGCACCGTGGCTTCGAGCGGGGCCAGTCTGTATGCGGTGGTAACGGCTGGCCTCAGCGCCCTGCAAGGTCCCCGTCACGGTGGAGCGACCAGTCGGCTGGAAGCCTTGTGGGACGAAGCTGAATCAGCGAACAGCGTGGGCGATACCATTACCAGCAGACTCAAGCGGGGAGATGTAATCGAAGGCTTCGGACACGTGGTCTATCGAGGCGTTGACCCCCGTGCGAAGATCCTCATGGAATTGCTGGAGGAAGCAGTCCCCAATGCTTTGGAATTGGCGCTGGCGAAAGCCTTGATCGAGGAAGTCGGGAAGCGGACGGGGCTTGCCCACAATGTGGACCTGGGGCTGGTGACCCTGCGCCGGGCCTTGGGCTTGGAGCAAGGAACAGCCCTGTTGCTGTTCTGTCTCGGCCGAACCATCGGCTGGATCGCCCACGCCATTGAGCAATATCAGACCGGACGCCTGATACGACCGCGCGCTAAGTACACGGGACCCGATCCACGCCGTGCGTCGGGTTAATGCTACGGCGGTGAGTAGCCGTTTGTACCCCTCACACCTGCGGCCGCAAGTTCAGCAGCACCAAGAGCCAAGTGCGGCTCCAGTAAGCGCTATTGATATAGGGATTTTCCGCGCTAGGCCAGTTGGTCCAATAGGTCTCGTTGTGCGGGATGCGGTGCGGCCATTGGACGAGGGGGATGGAGGGCAACTCGGCCAGCCAAAGGTCCATAGCCTCGCGGTAGAGCTCGTCCATCTCCGAGGCGTCGGTCGGGGTCTGGCCCATCTGATCGATCAGCGCGTCGTAGGCCAGGTTTTGCCAGCGCCAAGGCATGTCGGCTGGTTCCCCGGTGGGCTGGACAAAGCGGCTGTGGTACTGGCGCAGCACAAAATAGGGATCGCGCATAGAGCTAAAGTTGCCGATCAGGTACGCGCGGGCTGTGCCCTGGCGCAGGCGCGTGGTAAAATCCGAGGTCATGCGGAAGGAGGCGTCGATGCCGGCCTTTTTGAGCTGGGCGATGAGCACTGGCGTCAGATCCTGAAAGTGGGAGAAGATGTCGATGACCATGCTCAGGCGCTGCCCGTCCTTTTCCCAGAAGACCCCGTTGTGTTCGTAGCCTTTGCGGGTGAGAATCTCAGCGCTCTTTTCCAAGTCGAAGACGCCGACTTGGTGCTCGGCGACCAAGTCCTCGGCGAGAGTAAAGTACCGATGCATCTGCGGGAGATCGGGCAAGGGCAGCAGGGTCCACGCACCGGAGTTTTGCCAGCCTATGGCTACGAGCTGGTCGCGGTCGATGGCGTAATTGACCGCGCGGCGCATCTCCGGGTCGGACCAAGGGGCCTCCAGCCCATTGAACCCCAGGGATATGGGCCACCAAGTGATGTAGCTGTACGGCGGCTCGCGGCCCGTCCAAGTCGTGATGTTGCGATTGCGCTCCAATAAGGAGACCATGTTGGCCGGACGCAGTTCCAAGCAGGTGTCGATGTTGTTGGCGATCAGGTTTTGCACGCGCTTGTGCTCCTCCATATAGGTCAGGTAGATCAGCCGCTCGACCTGGGGTAACTCCTGAAAGCCTAGTTTCTCAGCCCACCAGCCCTCGCGCAGATCCCAGATCCGTTGGGCTGGTTCCGAGCGCACAATGCGATAGGGGCCGGTCAGAACCGGCCAGCCCTTACTCAGGTCAAAGTTGGAAAAAGTCAGCGGATCTTTGCCTTCCCAGATGTGCTTGGGCACAATGGGGACGCCTTGGTCGCCGCTGTGGACGAAGTAGCTGAAAAGGAAGCGCGGGTTGGGTGCCTTGAGCGCGACGCGCGCCGTCAAGCTGTCGAGGGCGACCGCTTCTTCGACCCAAGTCGCCATATCCGTCGAGTACACGAGCTGTGGAGCGTGCTCCACGAGCATGTTGATGGTAAAGGCAAAGTCGTGCGCCGACCAAGGATGCCCGTCGCTCCACTCGACGCCCGGACGAATTTTGACCACAAGTTCGGTGTAGTCCTCGTTGAAATGATGGCTCTCGGCGATCCAGGGTGTTAGCTCAGAATTTTCTTCGTAGGCATTGAAGAAGTAGAGCGGCTCGTAGAGGAAGTTATATCCTATCCGCGAGATGCCACCCGGAATGAAGGGGTTGAAGGAGTTGTAATCCTGGATCTGGCCGGAGCAGGTATTGGCCTCGGAGCAGTCCATGATCAAGGTCCGGTTGCGCGGCACCTTTTTGAGAACATATCCACCCTCGCCGCCACTACAGGCGATGATGGGTAAGGTGGCTAAAAGCAGGATATAAATAGGCATTGACTACTCTCTTTTAGCCGCTTCCAGGGCACGAGCGCGGCTTTGGGTTAGGGCGGCTACAGGGTCGGAGAGTTGAGGGCTGAGTTCAATGCTTGCCGGGCCAGCGTATGGGCTTAGGGCGAGGGCGGAGAAAGTCGCGGCTAGCGCTTCTTCGGTCAGCACGCCTTCCAGCAAGGACCAGTGCAAATCGCCCTCCCCGTCGTTGTCATCTAGGTGCACGTATCCGAGCCGGTCTCCGGCGGCGGCTATGACCTCGGCCGGATTTTCCTTGGACATCTGTAGATGGCCGGTGTCGAGGAGCAAGTAGAGGTTGGGATGGTTTAGGCTGGACAAGTACTCCAAGGTCCCGGCGGCCGTCGGCAGCGCCTTGCCGGGGAAATGCTCAACCCCGACGCGAATCGCGCGTGCAGCCGCGAAATCAGCCACTTGCCCCAAGGCCTTACTAAACTGGAGCAGCGCGGCTGGGTCGGACCCTGGGACTACATACGCGGTGTCGGCACCAAGGTCGGCGGCGTGGTCCAGCGCCTCCCGACAGTGATCAAGGGCGGCTTGTCGAGCGGCGGCTGTTGCGCCGTCGAGGGCCGCGCCGTCTTCCATGTTAAAACACAGCGCGAGGCAGGAGACCGACAGGCCGAGATCGTCGATGCGCGCTCGCGACTCTGGACTGACAAAGGTCTTTGCCTGCACATCAATGGAGCGGAAGCCGATAGCGGCCAACGCAGTAAGGGCGTCTTCTTCCGAGTCAGTCAAGGCCCAAGCACAACAGGATAGCTCCACGATTCGTTCCTTTCAGCGGATAAAACGTCTCTACCAAGCGGGCAGCACGCCGTAGCAGACGCGGCGACTCTCTTCGACTTTGGCGAAACCAAGGCGAGCAAGCAAGCGGCCGGGCCGGCGATCCTTCATCACCACTCGACAGCGGGCGACGCGGCGGGCCTCGCCTAGATCCGCAGGAGACGGACCACCCACCCAAGCCAAACAACGGACCAGATCTAGGCCCTGAGCGTCGGCAATAGTTTCGCTAAACATGGGATCGAAGTAAACGACATCCCAAGCGTTGTCGGCTTCGCGACGCAAGTAATCGGCATAGTCGGCGTTTAGGATTTCGACGCGGCGCATGGCAGGGGCGAGATCGGGCGGATCATCGAGCGCATAGGAGGCCATGCCACGCTCGACCAGCAGGGCCAATAGCGGCGAGGCTTCGAGGGCGCGGACGCGACCCGTCGCGCCGACCTTGCAAGAGGCAACGATAGCGTCCGCACCCAGACCGCAGGTACAGTCGAGGACGCAGTCACCTAATTTGAGTTGCAAGGCATCAACCAAAATGTCGTGTTTGCCTTGTTTCAAGGCGAGGATCCGCAATTTGGCCATGTTGGGATGGTAGCGGAGGCACCGTCCTGCGACCCAGAGGTTGAGATTACCGCGCTCGACGACGATCAGGCCCGTGAGTGCCTCGACCGCGGCAATTCCAGAGAGCGAGCGGCGGGCGCGGGGTACATAGCGGTAGCCAGTTTCGTCGGCAAGGCAATGTGCATTCGCAAGCTCCTGAGGGCCGGGGCGCGAAACGGTGGTTATGGCGAAGGCGAGTTGTGGTTCCGTTTCTCGGTTAGTTTGCATGCAACGCGTTATCCGCCAATGCAACGGCCTTTAATCGCGATAGTAGGTCTGAGCCGTCGGACTAGGTGAGGATGAAGCGATCTAGCCGCCAGCGCTTGGCCCAAGTCTTTTCCAAGCGCACGCACAAGCAGACGTCGTTGCCCGTGTAGGTTTCTGCGAGGACCTGACCCTGTTGGTGTAAATAGGCCAAGAGCCGGCCTTCGGCTTGGGGGACCTGTAGTTCCAAGGTGACGTCCCCAGCGACGCTGTACGCGCGGATCTTGTCGCGCAGTGCGTCGAGATTGATAGCCCGGCTGGCCGAGACTGCGATGGCATCTTCGCGGTCCGCGTACGCAGCCACGATCCGCTCTTCTTCGCCGGGGGCTACTTGGTCGATTTTGTTGTACACCATCAGGGTAGGACTGTCCGCAAGTCCGAGGCTGTGAAGAACTTCCTCGACCGTGGCGATTTGCGACTCGTAGTATGGAAAACTCAAGTCGATCACGTGGAGCAGCAAGTCGGCCTCCACGGCCTCTTCGAGCGTGGCGCGGAAAGAGGCAAACAAGTGGTGGGGCAGGCGGTTGATGAAACCGACCGTGTCGGTGAGCAGGATCTTGTGGTTGCGGTCGAGATCAACGGCGCGAGTGGTCGAGTCCAAGGTGGCAAAGAGCTGGTCCTCGACTAGGACATCCGCGCCGGAGAGCGCCCTCATCAGGGTGGACTTGCCGGCGTTGGTATAACCCACGAGGGCCACCTTAAAAACATCCGCACGATTTTTGCGGTTGGTCGCCATCTGCACGCCGATCTTATCGAGCTTGGCCTCTAGGGAGTTGATCTGACGGCGAATCAGGCGGCGGTCGATTTCCAATTGGGTTTCGCCCGGGCCGCGGACGCCGGCTGCTCCCATCCCGCGGATGGCCCCGCCGCCGGCTTGGCGCGACAGGTGGGTCCAGTAGCGAGTCAGGCGCGGCAGGAGGTAGTTGAGCTGGGCCAACTCGACTTGGAGCTGAGCCGTGTGGGTGCGAGCGTGGCGCGCGAAGATGTCCAAGATCACGGCGCTGCGGTCGAGAATGCGGCGTTTGGTGATGCGCTCCAAGTTGCGCATCTGGGCTGGCGAGAGGTCGTTGTCAAAGACGATCACATCGGCTTGGCACTGGGCTGCAAGCTGCTTGAGAGCGGCGGCCTTGCCCTTGCCGACGTAATGGGCAGGGTCGATGCGGTCGCGCCGTTGGATCTGGCGCTCGGCTTCGACGAGGCCAGCGGTGGCGACTAAGCGGCCGAGTTCGTCGAGAGAGTGTTCGGCCTCCCAAGCCAGCATCGTGGGCAGGGCGACGCCGACGAGAATGGCGCGTTCTTGGTGCAGAGTGTGATTTGCTTCCATTCGGCCTTCTTTGGACTTGGTGGTGCAGCGCATCAAACACAAATAGAGCGCATCACTTTGTCAACACCCAAGGACGAATCGCAGAGGCCAATTTTGCGTCTCCACTGTGTGGGCGAGCTGTTTGCGACAAGAGAGTTTCGTTTGCAGGGACACCGACAATTCCGTCATCACCACGGGTAAACGGGGTAAAATCGCGTGTTTCTAACTCGTCTTTATCCTTGACTTTTTGAAAAATTATTTGTGGTATTACCTTGTTTTGCAAACGTTTGCTCCATATCAAAATACGGATTGTACCATGAGCAAACACAGCGGCGGTAATACCAACGAGGCCCTGTTGCGGGACTTGCGGCTCGCGGTTTGGCGGCACAAAGAACCAGAAGGCGAATTCATGGTCTTATCGCAGATTCGCCAGACTCTGGACCACGCCGGGGTCGCTTATGACGGTTGCCGGTTGTACCGGGTGCAAGCCGACAACGGCGCGTGCAAGATGCGCGTCCATCCCTTGACGTCCGATGGGTATTGGTCGCCGCTAACGGAAGGACAGCAGTGGGTGTTGGGGGCGTGGAAATCAGCTGCGACCTGCTATCGAGCGCCGAGCCGTCACGGGGAATGCGACTGGCTGGCCCAGCAGATGCGTTGCAATGTCAGAGCCATTCTCGAAACGACCTTTGATCAAGGCGTCTTAGCCGTTTATCGCAAAGAAGCCATCGCCTGTAGCGACGCGGACGTCGGCTTGTTTAAGGGTTTGGGCGAGGTCCTCAGCGGGCTATACTACCGGCAAGAAGACCTGTCGCAGCTGCATGCTAAAGAAGCGCAGCTACGCCAAGAGCAGAAATTGCGGGTGATAGGGCAACTGACGGCCGATTTCGCAGGCGAAATCAACGAACACTTAGAGGTGATCATCGGCGAGATCAGCCTGCTGCGCGAAGGCGCCTTAGCACTGGCAGTCAGCGACGGCGTACAAGTCGTGTACGAGGCCAGCCTGCAGGCGCGCAGCACCAGCGAGCGGTTGTTGGCGTGTGCGCGCCAGCAGAAGACGCAAAAGGAATGGGTCAACTTCACCCACCTCGTGCAGGAGACTGCCCTGTTGATGCGCCGGACGCTCCTGAAAGACCAGATTGAAATCACCGAGGATACAGCCCCGAACCTGCCCTATATCAAGGCTCATGCCGGTCAGCTCCAACAGGTCGTCCTCAATCTCATCCAAAATAGCCGCGACGCCATAAAGCAGGTGCAAGCCGCAGGGCGAATCGCGCTGCGGCTATCGACCCGTCAAGGCTGGATTGTACTGGAGGTCGAGGACAATGGGCCGGGTATTCCCGAGGGAATCCGGGCCGATATTTTTGCGCCGTTCTTCACGACCAAGGCGTCGAGCCAGCACAGCGGATTGGGATTGAGCGTATGCGCGGGCATTGCTCGCGAACACCACGGCCGCCTATTCGTCGCAGACTGCGCCCAAGGGGCCTGTGTGGTCTTGGAACTGCCCATCAATCCGCACGCCGCGTTAGTGCATAACTGACCTTGTTGCAACAGACGCGCTCCTATATGTTCAAGCCCGCAGTGCACAACGCGGGAGATGAAGCGCATGGTCATCGTACTAATGGGCGTAACGGGCAGCGGTAAGACGACGGTGGGCGAACAGCTCGCCCAACAGCTCGGATGGGCTTATTACGACGCGGACGATTTCCACCCAGAAGCCAACGTACGCAAAATGGCCAGCGGCGCACCGCTTACCGACGAGGACCGCTGGCCCTGGCTAGAGACCCTCTCTGCGGCCATCGGCCAATGGCTTTGTGCTGAGCAAGGCGCGATACTCGGTTGCTCGGCGCTCAAACAGAGCTACCGCGACATCTTGGTCTGCGGGCGGCCCGGCGTGCAGATAGTCCATCTCAAAGGCCCAAAGGCACTCATCGCCCAGCGGCTCGAGACGCGGCAGCACCGCTACATGCCAGCCAGCCTGCTCGACAGCCAGTTTGCAACCCTCGAAGAGCCGCGCAACGCGCTGAGCGTGGACATCGGACCTTCGCCCGCAGCCATTGCCGCGACCATCCGCACGGCCTTGCAGCTCTGAGGCAGAGTTATCCCAAGTACACGAACAAATACACCGCCAAGAAAATCGTCACCAATAACACGCTGCTACTGATAGGCCATGCCCGCGCGAAGACGCCCGTCGGTCCGTGGTACTGGCGCACTTGCTCTATCAGAGAGAAGACCTGTCGCTTACTCCAAGCGATCAATCCATCCCACAGCGGCGCACCCACCTGCACGCACAACCGCGCTGCGCCTGGTAGCAGCTTTCGGTAGGTCCAGTCCACGTCGATATTGGCCGAGCGCAGTTCCGGCGGGTAGATGCCCGTCAGCTTGAGCGCGACAAAGGCCAGCGCCGAAAAGAACAACAACTGAAGCTGTAAAACGATGTGGGTCGCATCGTATGGCTCGTAGGCAACTGGGTAGGGCAGGAGTCTGTACAGATAGTGCGGGAACGAACCGATACCAATGCACAGCGCCGCCCCAATCCCCATCGCCAAGAGCATGTTGCGCGGTGCTTCGCGGCAGCGAATCCCCGCGTCATGGGCGAAGAAGGCAAAGAAAGGGATTTTGATGCCGGCGTGATGGAAGACGCCGGCCGAGGCAAACAGCAACAGCAGCCACACCACGAGATGTCCTTCGTTGGCCGCGGCCTGCATAACCATTGACTTACTAACAAAGCCGCTAAAGAGCGGGAAGGCCGAAATCGACGCGGCTCCGACCATGCAAAAGCCGCAAGTCCAAGGCATGGATTTGTACAGGCCCCCGAGATCCGAGCCGTTGATCCTGCCGGTGCGGTAGAGCACGGCACCCATCGACATAAAGAGCAGGCCCTTGAACAGCACGTCGTTAAAGGCGTGGGCAACCGCGCCGTTGACGCCCATGCCCGGCCCCAAGCCGACGCCGACGACCATAAAGCCGATCTGGTTGATCATGCTGTAGCCCAACACGCGGCGCAGATCGTTTTCAATAACCGCATAGAAGATGGGGAACATCGCCATGGCCGCGCCGATGTAGAGTAGGCATTCGGTGCCGGCGAAACTGCGCGCCAACACATAGACCGCGGTCTTGGTGGTAAAGGAGCTTAAAAAAACCGCGCCAGTGGGCGTGGACTCTGGGTAGGCATCCACCAGCCACGAGTGCAAGAATGGAAAGGCGCATTTAATGCCAACGCCGAGGAAGATCAGCCGCGTGGCCCAGCTATCGATGCCCAGATGCCCTAGCGCCAGCGAGCCGGTCTGCTGGTAGTGCCACGCCGTGCCGACCAAGAGCAACAGGCCAGAGCTGATGTGGATCAACAGGTAGCGCGTACCCGCGGCGATGGCCCTTTCGCTCTGGCTGGCCCAGATCTGGAAGACCGAAGAAATCGCCAACAACTCCCAGAAGATGAAGAGCACAATGAGATCGCCGGCAAAGACCGCGCCCACGGCCGCACCTGCGTACAGGAAGCCGGTCGCCTGTTGCAGGCGGTCGCGCAGGTGCAGCGAAAACAGCGCGGCGAGGAACGCGGCCACGTGGAAGAGATAGCCAAAGAGCAGGCTGAGCTGGTCAACGCGCACCCAGTGCAGCTCGTACCCGGCTAGGGAGCCGACTTGACCGTCACCAACCTGATAGCCGAGGAGATTGTAGAATCCGGCTAACGGCAAAAGGAGCAACGCCACCCGCCGCACGGCTAGCGGCAAGATGGGCAACAGCAGCCCGCCTAAAAGCAGGAAGGCCGCCGGGTGCAGGCTAGTCATAGTAATCCTCGCGGCGCATCAGCACCTTGCGCATTTGCGTGGCCGTCAAAACCAACAGCACGCAAGCGACAAACCCGTATATCGCGTAAAAGCCGAACCATCCTTCAACCGGGAAGACACCTTCGGCAAAGTTCAAGTGCCGATGGAAGAGCAGGTCCGCACCCAAGAGCAAGATGCAGAGAGCGAAAAAGATCCATATCAAGCGGCGAACATTCCGCGGCTGGTCGAATAGGTGTTTTTTTTCTGAGGTCATGGCCTTATCCTCCGATCTGGCGGCAGAGGTCGAGGAGCGGGTCGGGGTAGAGGAAGAGCACCAGTCCGCCCAGCGCCGTGCAAATCAGCGGCAGGACGCAGGCCAGCGGGGCTTCCTGGAGGCCGTCTTCTCCATCGGGTGCTGCGTAGAAGAAGGCGTTGACCGCCACTGGCAATAGATAGGCGATGTTGAGCAGCGAGCTTATCAAGAGTACGCCAATGGCCACGTACTGCTCGGCGTCCAACCCGGCGAGAATGAGGTACCACTTGCTCCAAGCGCCTCCCAGCGGCGGCAAGCCGATGATGCTCAGCGAGCCGACGAGAAAGGCCCCCATTGTCCACGGCATTTGCCGGCCAATTCCTTTCATCTCGCTGATCTCGGTCTTGTGCAGGGCGACCGCAATGGCCCCGGCGCAGAAGAAGAGAGTGATCTTGCCAAAGGCGTGCATCGCAATGTGCAGGCTGCCGCCGAGCACGCCCCAATTATTGGCTAGAGCCGCGCCAAGCACGATGTAGGAGAGCTGGCTGACCGTGGAATACGCCAAGCGGGCCTTGAGGTTGTCCTTGGTCATGGCCACCAGCGAGCCAATGAGAATCGTGGCGCAGGCCGCGTAGGCCAAATAAGTGCCCAAGCCCGTGTCGGCGAGCAGGTCAATGCCAAAGATATAGACAACCACCTTGAGGATGGTGAAGACGCCGGCCTTGACCACGGCGACTGCGTGCAGGAGGGCGCTGACCGGGGCCGGAGCCACCATAGCGGCGGGGAGCCAGCGGTGGAAGGGCATCAGCGCGGCCTTGCCAGTGCCAAAGGCATATAGAAAAAGCAGGACACCGATGGTCCACGTCGGGGCCTTACCGGCGAGGATACCGCCGGAAACGAAATCAAGAGTCCCGGCGATGTAGTAAGTGGCGACCACGCCTGCGAGCAGGAAACCGATCGAGGTCGAAAGCAGAATGCCCAGATAGATGCGCCCCCCCGCTTTGGCCTCCGAACTGCGGTGGTGGGTGACCAGCGGATAGGTAGAAAGCGTCAGTGCCTCATAGCAGAAAAACAGCGTCAACATGTTACCGGCAAATGCCGCGCCCAAGGCAGCGGCGATCGCCAAGGCGAAGAAGGCGAAGAAGCGGGTCTGATTTTCCTCGTGATGTCCCCGCATGTAGCCGATGGAGTACACCGAGGTCGCCATCCACAACCCAGCTGCAATCAGCGCAAAGAGCGCGCCGAGCGGCTCGACCTCAAAGGCTAGGGGCAGACCCGGGAAAACCTCCACCAGATGAACCGACGGCCGGTCACCTGCGGCGACTTTGGGCACCAAGGTGCAGACCGCAACAAACGTACCTAAAGCGGCGAGCAAAGTCGCAGTCTCGCGCAAATTGGGACGGCGGTCCAAAAGGGCGATCAATGGCGCGACACCCAAAGGCAGGAGCACAGCCGCAGCGATGGCGGTAGAAGTACTCATGGAGCAACACCTAAGAGCCAATGCGCCGCCTTACGAGCGACCCCAGCCGTCAACGAGGTCTGTACCCCAAAGCCAACGGTAAGCGCAATGAGCAGCCATACGGGGATCTGCATCAAGAAGGGGGCTTCGGCAACGGGTGCGGCATCTTCGGGAACCGGGCGGAAATAGGCGATTTCGACAAAGCGCCAGATATAGACCAGCGCCAGCAGCGAGCTGACCACCACCAGCGCAGCCACTGGCCACCACCCGTGCTCCAGCGCACCCAGGATCAAGTACCACTTGCTGATAAAGCCCACGGTAAACGGCACGCCGACTAGCCCCAAGCCGGCGAGGACAAAGGCGCACGAAGTCAGCGGCAGACGCTTACCCAACCCACTGAGGTCGGGCAATTGCAGGGAGTTGATGCGGAGGAAGATGCAGCCAGCGACTAGGAAGAGCGCCGCCTTCATCAGCGCGTGATTAAAAAGATGGACGATGCCGGCTGTCAGTCCGGTGGCCGATCCTAAGCTAACGCCGAGCATCACATAGCCGATCTGCGCCACGCTCGAATAGGCCAAAAGCCGCTTGAGATCGGTCTGGTAGATGGCCACGGCTGAGGCGATGAAGATGCCCAAGAGCACCAGCGGCAACAGCAGGACATCGAGGTGCATAGTCCCAAAGGCAAAGTCCGCGCCAAAAATCGTGAAGACAAAGCGCAGGAAGGCATACGCTGCGATCTTGGTCGCAGTCGCCGCGATAAAGGCGGTAACGGCCGAAGGTGCATAGGTGTAGGCGTTGGGCAACCAGATATGCAGTGGGAAAAGCGCCATCTTGAGGGTGAAGCCGACGCTTATAAAGGCAAAGGCCACATGGATGGTGCGGGTTTGGGAGACGGCTTCGATCCGCCCGGCGAGATCAGCCATGTTGAGCGTGCCGGTCATCGCGTACATCAGGCCGATGCCGATCAGAATAAAGGTCGCGCCAATCGTCCCCAAGATCAGGTAGTTATACGTCGCCATAAGGGCGCGGCGATCCCGGCCGAGACTAATCAGCCCATACGCCGAAAGCGACGAGATTTCCATAAACACGAAGACGTTAAAGGCATCGCCGGTAATGGCAATGCCCAGCAAGCCAGCTAGACAAAGCAGAAAGATCGCGCAGAAATACGGGCGCCGCTCTGCCTCGACTTCGCGCGCCGCACTCGCCGGTGCATAGGTCAGGACCACGGCACCGATTAGCGCCACCAGTAGAATCAAATACGCATTGAGGACATCTACCCGGAACTCGATGCCCCAAGGTGGACTCCAGCCGCCCAGAGCATAGGAGATGGGACCGTAGGAGAGAACTTGCTGCAATAGCAGCGCGGCCAGCGCCAGCGTGCCCCAGCCGACGGCCACGACAAACGGCCATAGCAAGCGCTGCGGGCGTAGCAATAGGCAGAGCGGCGCAGCGACCAGCGGCAAGACGATCTGCAGGGCGGGTAGATGAGCGGCGATCACGACCCCTCTTCCCGGCGTTGGATTTCGTCTTCTTCGATGGTTCCGTAGGCCGCGCGGATGCGCACCACCAGCGCCAGCCCTACAGCAGTGGTAGCGATGCCGACGACAATGGCGGTGAGAATGAGGACGTGGGGCAGAGGGTTGGAGTACGCCGTCACGCCTTCGGCGAGGATGGGCGCGGTCCCTCCTTCGACTTTGCCCATACTAATGTAGAGCAAAAAAACCGAGGTCTGGAAAATATTGAGGCCAACCAGCTTCCTAATCAGATTGCCGCGGGCAATGACGTTGTAGAAGCCGGCCATCATCAGAAAAATGACGATCCAGTAGTTGTACAGACCGAGGAACGAACTCATGGTCGCTCCCGGCTGGCAAAGTGGCAGAAGATGCTGATTACGACGGCGGCAACGGTAATGCCAACCCCTAGCTCAATCAGCAAAATGCCGTAGTGCTCGCCGTCGGTGGGCTTGCTGGCCAGCACCTTGTATTCGAGGAAATTGCCCCCGGCCAACAGGCAGGCCAAGCCGGTGCCGATGTAGAGCAGGAGCCCCAAGGCGAAAAAGACTTGGACGCGGCCAGCAGGGGCCACCCGGCGCGCCTCCTCAACCCCGTAGATCAGGGCGTACAGAATAAAGGCCGCGGCAAAGATCACGCCCGCTTGGAACCCGCCACCCGGACCGAAGTCTCCGTGGAACTGCACGTAGAGCGCAAAGAGCAGAATCAGCGGGATGAAGAGTTTGGAGACGACGCGGAGGATCATCGCGTGTCGCATTGCTTGGTCGGCGGCCGCATCCAGTCTAGTGCCGCTGCCGCGCAACAGCAAGAGCACGGCTAGCCCAGCGGTGAAAATCACCGTCACCTCGCCCAAGGTATCGTAGCCTCGGTAGCTGGCCAGCACGGAGGTGACCATGTTGGGAATGCCAATTTCTTCGGGAGACTCGGCAATGTAGCGGGGGGCCACGTGCTGGTGGACCGGAGCGTTGGGATCGCCCAAGTGCGGCATATCCAGCGTACCGTAGATGAGCGCACCGCCGGTCAGGAGGCAGACGCAGAGGCCGCTCCAAGAGTGATGGGGTTGGGTCTTTTCTCTAGGCCCGGTCAAGGAGAGCGCGGCCAAGAAGAGAACCGTCGCCAAGCCGGCACCCACCGCCGCTTCGGTAAAAGCCACATCGACCGCGTCGAGCGAGGTAAAGATACAGGCCGAAAGGAGGCTGAAGATGCCGGTGAGCACTACCGCGGCAAAAAGATCCCGCACTTGGGTAATGGCCACGGCGATGACAGCGAGGAACGTCATCAGCGCGATGTCAACTAGCGCGATAGTCACTGTTCTTCCCCTGTGCCTTGGCTTCGACCTGAGCTCAGCCGAAGGGGCGCAAGCCCACTGTGCCGCGCCGCGCGGGCGATGGCGTGGGTGGCGACCGGACTGGCCAGCAACAAGAAGAGCCCGATCATCACCAGCTTGACGGTTGCCAGCGACAGACCGCTCTGGAACATAAGCCCCAACAGGATCAAACCTGCGCCCAGCGTATCAGTGACGCCGCCGCCGTGCATGCGGCTGTAGAAGTCGGGCAATCGCAGGAGACCCAAGCCGCCGACGAAGCAAAAGCCGGCCCCCAACAGCAGACAGGCCCAGCTAGCGTAGTAGAGCAGTGCTTCCATCAGGCTTGGGCTTCCTCCTCGCCAACGGTCGAGACGTATTTGAGAATGGCGATGGTGCCGATGAAATTGATTAGCGCATAGACCAGCCCCAAGTCGAGAAAATCGGGCCGACCGGCCAAAAAGCCGATCACCGACAACAGCAATACGGTCTTGGTGCCGAACATATTGACGGCGAGCACGCGATCGTACACGGTGGGGCCTTTCAGGGCGCGCACTAACGCTAGCAGCATGGTGGCCAGCACCCCGATCATTGCAGCGGCAAACACTAGCGCTCTCCCTCCATGTCGGTTACGCGGCGGTCCATGCCCCCAGCGCGCACATCCTCGGCGGATTCGCGGGTCAAGGCGTGGACATCGATGATGCCCTCGTCGGTCTCAACGGCGACCGTGCCCGGCGTCAGGGTGATGGAGTTGGCGTAAATGACTTGCCCCAAGTGGGTCTTTTGGCTTGCCTCAACTCGGATTACACGGGGTGCCATCGGCAGCCGAGGGTGCAAGATCCGCCGCACGACATCGATATTGGCTTTGGTTACCGCCCAGAGGAACCAAGGCATATAACGCATCATGCCGATAACTAGGTGGATGGGATGCCCTTCGGGATCGACGATCTTCATGCGGCGGCAGACAGCGACGAGCACGAGGCACGAGAGCACGCCCAAGCACAAGA
>JAPOYQ010000331.1 GCA_026706505.1 Gemmatimonadota bacterium | reverse complement strand
CCGGCGCGTAGACGTGCATGCCGGGCCGGGGTATGACGTCGAGCGCCAGGTGGGCCGCGCCGCCGGCACTGAGCATTACGTCTCGGTATTGGGCGGGGCCGGCAGCACCCGCTACTTTGCCTCGGGATCCTACTTGGCAGATCAGGGTGTGGTTGCCAATAGTTCGTTTCAGCGCATGGGAGGGCGCACGCGTATCGATCAAGAATTGTCGCCCTGGGCCACGTTGTCCGTGGGCGGCCATTTCTCATTTAGCAACAGCAACGACATTCCCAACGGCGGCTTAAACTCAAACTACGGGGCATTGACGGGTTTTATTTTTGGCCCCAATACCTACGACCCCACGCCCGATCCCACAACTGGCGCGTACCCCAATGAAGGCGTTCTCGCCAACCCATTAGAGGTCATCGACCGCTATGATTTTACGCAAGAAGTCTCTCGCTATATAGGCTATGCCCGACTCGATCTCGCCCCGCTATCTCGCTTGAACATCGACTATACGTTGGGGCTTGACACCTACGATCAAACGGCCCTTGCATTTATCCCAGCCGGGACCTCTGCACCGGGCTTGGCAAACGGCTTTGCGCGCCGCGCCGCCTTCGACTTTCTCCAACTCAACAACGACCTCCATGTACGGTACCAGCAGGACGTAGCGCCCCACGTGCAATCTACCATTCTGGTCGGCGGAACCCTGCAATACGAAAAGGGGGCAACCTTTAGCGCGGAGGGCAAGGACCTAAGTCCAGTCGCCCAAACCGTGTCGAGCGGGGCAACCGTTGTGGCCAGCGAATTCAGGAGCGAGAAGGCCCTGTACGGCGGCTTTGTGCAGCAAACTGTGGCGTTTTTCGATCAACTGTTTCTCACCGGCGCGGCCCGCGTCGATGCCTCTTCGGTCTATGGCCAAGACCAGCGCTGGCAATTTTATCCCAAGGTCGGCGCGGCCTATCTCATTTCAAAGGCGGGCTTCTGGCAAAAGAGCGCCCTAGACGACGTATTTGCCGACTTCAAGGTACGCGCTTCCATTGGCGCGTCCGGCGGTCAAACCGCCATTGGTCCTTTTGACCGCTTTACCAATTACAATGCCTCCTCGTACAACGGCCGGCCCGGCCTAGTTCCCAGCACCCAACTCGGCGGGACGATCAAACCCGAGCGCCAGCGAGAAATCGAAGTCGGCGCGGATGTTGGTTTTTGGTCCAATCGCCTCGGCGTAGAGCTCACGTATTACGATCAACATATCGACGACTTATTGTTGATGCGCACGTTGTCCCCATCCACCGGCCATGCGCGGATTTTGCAAAATGTCGGCACCATGGACAACAAGGGGTGGGAGTTGCTCGTGCGCGCCATTCCGCTGGTGCATTCCCATCTCCGCTGGGAATCGACCCTGACGTATGCGACCAACAAAAACCGCGTCGATGGCATCGAAGGCGGGCGTTTGATCCTGCCCAATTCGTTTTCGCAAGTCTCGGCCATCAACGGCAGTCCCCTCGGCGTGTTCTTTAGCACGGCCTTCGCCCGCGATGCCAACGGCCACATCGCCCTCGACGAAGACGGCCTGCCCATGCGAGCGGCTGAGCGCAAAATCATCGGCGACCCCAACCCGGATTTTACTGCCTCTTGGATCAATCAGTTCGCCGTGGGGCGGCGCTGGTCGGTGCGCGCCCAATTGGACGCGGTCGTAGGGGGCGATGTGTTTAACTTTACCCGGCGCTTGGCCGCCCTAAGTTCATTTGGCGTGTTGACAGACTACGAACGCGAATTAAACGGCGAACTGCCGGCCGGCTACAATGCGCGAGTCTTCCGCATTTTTGAACACTGGATCGAAGACGGCTCCTTTGTAAAGTTGCGCGAGTTATCTGCGTCGTATCGCTGGCAGCCCTCGTTTTTGAGTACCAGCAGCGTTCAGTTGAGCTTGGTGGGGCGCAATTTGTTTTCCCTCGACAACTACAGCGGCTACGATCCCGAAACCAATGTTGCGGGCCAGCGCACGGCCGTGCGCGGCTTTGACTTTGTCGAAGTGCCCATTCCGCGCAGTTTCTCCATGCGCCTCAGCCTGCACTACTGAGCAACCGAGGACAAGCAAGACGATGAAAGCGACTTTTTGCGGGCTACTTATAGTAGGTGGGCTGCTTTGGGGTTGCGATTTGAACGTAGCCAATCCCAACCAAGCATTTGAAGAGCAGGTGTTGACCACCAGCGACGGCATTAAAGCGCTGGCCATTGGTATGCAGCGCAGCTACGCCAGTAACAACGTCGATGCGTACGTGCGCCATCCGGCCATCACCAGCCGCGAGCTAGCGGCCAATACGACGTTTTCCAATCTCATCGAACTAGAAGACGGCCTTGGCTCCCTGACGGGAGCTAACAGCGGCGTGCATAGTATCTGGGCTAACTCCTACCGCATCATAGGCATGGCCAACGACTTGATCGCCAACGCGCCCGAGGTGCCGCTGGCCGCGGGCACGCGCAGCGGCATTGTGGCGTTGGCGCATCTGTACAAAGCAAAGTGCTTGGGATTCGTCGCACAGGCTTTTGCTCACGCGCCCCTAGACGTGCAGGCCGATGGACAAGCGCCGTTTAGGCCGCGTGAAGAGCTTTTCGCCGCAGCCATTCGCTCGTTGGACCGCGCCCTTGAAACCACCACTTCCACGCCGCCATCCGACGAATTCAATGCGGACATATTGGGCGCGGGTTTTGATCTGCTCAACACCATACGCGCCTATCGAGCGCGCTACCACTTATTTACCGGCAATTATCAAGCGGCGCTCGACGACGCCGATGCCGTCGATCCAGCAGCGACATCGGTCTATACGTACGACGCAGAAAACGAGAACACCCTGTACACGCAGGTCGTCGTGGCGGACGACTACGCCCCGCGCGACCACTTTGGCCTGAGCAGTACGGAAAGCGGCGATGCTCGGCTCGCCTTTTACACCGCACCGAGTGAGCGGACGAGCAACCCTAACGACTTTCCCATTGAGGATTTGGCCGGTTTTTGGCACTCGGCCACATCGCCTATTCCGGCCTATCTGCCCGGGGAAATGGCCCTGACGCGCGCCGAGGCCCACGCCATGTTGGGCAACATCGACGCGGCCATCGCTGAAATCGACGCCGTGCGCACCAAAACGCCGACCGATGATCCCTATGGCGTTGGGGCGTCGCTGCCGCCGTACAGCGGCCCGCAGTCGGCCGCAGCCGTGTTAGACGAAATTTTTCGTCAGCGGCGGGCGGAACTTTTTCTCCATGGCACTGGCTGGGAAGACAGCCGACGCTTGGGGCAACCTGGCCCTTCGGCCAATATGTTTGAACGCAATCGCGATTTCTATCCCTACGCCGACCAAGAGCGCTTGAACAACCCCAACACCCCGGCCGACCCGGCGCAATAAAAAGATCAGAGATCAAACCAGAAATCTCTCTACGGAAGGACAGCGCGGAGTTGCAAATAGTGGCGATAGTCATTGGCCCAATCGACGACTACTGCATCGTCGGATAGTTGTCCCCGACTGTACTGGTCAAAGAACTCTTCCGAATTCATCTGTTGCTGATTTTCGTAGATACTCAACCGCTTGCTCACTGCAATCAGAGCGTCAATGGGCGAAGTATATTGGATGGTTTGTTTTCGCATGTCGGCATCAAGCAAGGCGACTAAAGGGCCTGTATCCGTCAGGATGATCATTCCTCCTGCTGTCGTTTTTTGAGCAGTCCCGCCGCAAACTTTTTTCCGCTATCTACCGACATACGAGCACCGCCGGGCATGTATTCGCTGCTGTGCAGGACGCCGATATGCCCTTGGAGAAAGTCCGCCAGTGTTCCTTGCGCCTCTGACGGTCCCACCTGCTGCTCGTGCTGAACATAGTGCTTGAGCCATAGCTGAAACTGCTCGTTCAGCGTAGTGTGCTCTTCCGCGGCGCGTTGGTTCGCCGCTTCGATCAGATGCTCGTCGGCACTCAGCGTTATGTTTTTCATTTTCTCAGCCTTCTTTGATGGTTCATCCGGTATGCCCTCGGTCAATTCACCCGAAACACCTTCATCACCTCGTCCCCCAAGTGATTGATCACCTTCACCGCTATCCTACCTGACGTCGGCTTGGCGAAAGGTCGGGAGGTGTCGCTGTGGAGGGTTTCCCAGGCTTCTTGGTTGATCTCGGCTTTGAGCGTCGTTCGCAGCGATTTGTACGGGTCGCTAGCACCGAGGAAATAGGCGTGGCGGACGAAGAAGCTTTCTTCGTTGTAATCGGTATCGACGAACCAGCAGGCGATGCCTTCGGCGCTGTCGCTGCGGATTTCGCCGGTGTTCGGATGGAATACGTCCACGCCGTTGACCTTGACTTGGATTTGGCTGTCTTCCGCGTCGAGGATGTCGATGTCGGGTTCGCCGAAGATGACGAAGAGGTTGCCTTTGCCGGTGTTTTTGAGATCGGCGGCCATGTGGAGGTCGGCGTTCATGCGGGCCTTGAGGACGGGGACGCGGCCGAGTTTGTTGAACTCCGAGGCGTGGGCGTCGTAGTTGAAGGCGCAGGCGACCAGCACGTCGAAGTCGGCGTCCGCGGCCTCGCGCACCGCTGATACGAGATCGGGGCGGGAGACGGTGCCGAATTCCGGGCCGACGAAGATGCCGGCGCGTTTCTCAGCGCCCGAGTCGCCGTTGCCTTCGACGTAGGTTCCTTCGGCGCAGACGTGGTAGCCGGGCCAGGGTCTGATCCCGGAAAACGAGATGCGGTCGTCTTTGTGCGCCTGTTGGACGCCGGAGGTCTTGAGATTGTCGAGGATCATCTCGGCGAAGTCCTGCTTTTCGCCGTACCCTAACTTGGCTTCGGCGACATTGTCGATGAGTTCGTCGTCTTCATCGACGCCTAACAGGCGGTGCGGCGACAGGCTTTCTACGGTAAACGGGCCGGCGACGCGGACTTTCTTGTTGTCTTCGTAGGGCTTGTCGTAGAGGTATTCGTAGTCGGCTTTGGCGGCGATGGAAGCGTCGATTTCCTTTTGCCGGGCGATGCGCTGTTCCCACCAGTCCGCGTGAATTCTTTTGACCTCCTCGGGCCAAGCGTCGTCGGCGTCGCGGGGGATTTCCCATTCCTCGTAGGATGTGCCGAGTGCGTCGTTCAGTTCCTGACGCAGCGGCTCCAGCGTTTCTTGGAATTTCTCATAGATTACGTCGATTTCGGCGTTGTTGGCGATGGACTTGAGCGTGATGTGGGGGACGCGCTCGTACACGAAGCCTTGGCGGATGTCGTTGTACGTGGACGCTTCCGAGGGGACCTTGCGGGCTAACTCGGCTTCTTTGATTTGGCCGTCGCGGCTGTCGGCGAGTAGGTAGTAGGGATAGCGGGCACCCATGACGCGGGCGCGGGCGAGCGCAAGGGCGACGCGAGAAGTGTCGATGGTGATCCAGCGGCGGCCCCACTGCTCGGCGATGTACGCGGTGGTGCCAGAGCCGCAGGTGGGATCGAGGACGAGGTCTCCGGGGTCGGTGGCCATGAGGATGCAGCGTTGGACGAGCTGCGTCGAAGTCTGAACGACGTAAACTTTGGGATCTGCACGACTCTGTACTGCACCACTAATATCGTCCCAAAGGTTCCCAACAATAGCTACACTAAAGTCATCATGGAATCGTCGGTAGTTGAGCTTTCCGCGGCCTGACGCATACAATCTATCGGCAAGGGCCAATCGTTTTAGACCATCTGAGGTAGTCTTGAAAGTCCCAGCACCGGGATCAAAATTTCGACCATTCCAAACAA
Organism: Gemmatimonadota bacterium; assembly: GCA_026706505.1. Next base: position 11,677 of record JAPOYQ010000331.1, on the reverse strand, counting down.
ACGAGATAACATCTCCTTCACCAGCGGGGCGGGAACTCGTAATGTTATCTAGTCGATACCTCCTCCCATCAGAGTCGATTTGAGAATATCGGCTCTCAGCATTCTCACTTCTAGGTTGGTATGCTGACCTAAACTTTATTTGGGTACTACTTCTTCCGTACCAGAGGATAAAGTCAGTAGTCGCTCCCAGAAGACTAGCCCCTTCGCTCGTTGTCTTTCGGACGGTAATGAGACTAACAAAATTCTCCTCCCCAAAAACCTCGTCCATCAACGCCCGCACCCGATGCACATTCTCGTCCCCAATCTGCACGAAAACCGACCCACTCTCCGTCAACAAATCCCGCGCCACCGTCAGCCGATCCCGCAAATACGTCAAATACGAATGAATCCCATCCCGCCACGTATCCCGAAAAGCCTTCACCTGCTCCGGCTCGCGGGTAATGTGCCCGGCGTTGCCGTCCTTGACATCGCGGCTGGTCGTTGACCACTGGAAGTTGGAGTTGAACTTGATGCCGTAGGGCGGGTCGATGTAGATGCACTGCACCTTGCCGCGCAGCCCCTCCCGCTCCGCCAGCGACGCCATCACCTGCAAGCTATCGCCTAAGATCATCCGATTCGACCAGTTGGCGTCGTGCTGGTAAAACTCCGTCTGCGCGTCCGCGCTCGGCAGCCCATTGAAATCCGCGAACAAATCCGTCTGCAAGTTAGCTTCGCCGTCCCCCGTCTCCTTGCTCCGCTGCCGCAAATCGTCAATCAACACCTTCGGATGCACCTTCTCCTGAATGAACAGCGGCGGCGCTTGCACCACCAAATCCGACCAGTTCTGCTCATCCTTCCCGCGCCAAACAAGCTGCGGATCGAGATCCCGATTGCGCCGCTCATACGCGACCCTAATCGGATTCCGGTCGTCCTCCGCCATCACCGCCTGATACTCAGCTGTGGGAATATTCTTCCGCGATGCGTCCTCGTGCCGCAGGGTTTCAACAGTCTTGGTCGATTTTCGTTTAGCCATTGATTGCAGTCTCTCTACTGGATTACAAATTGGAGACGCCACAAACCTCGACGGACAGACAACCTTCGACGGCCTCGTAGAGGTTGGTCAGCAGTTCTTCAAAGGACTCACCTTGCGTCGCGCAGCCGGGGATAGAAGGTACTTCCGCCCAATATCCACCTTCTTCCGCTTTATGGATCACAACTTTCAGTTTCATGGCTTCCTCCCTTTTCTCGGACGTTTGGGCGGCAAAGAAACCACTCTTCTTTTGCCCAGCCTCTGCTTCTCTTGTAAGTCCCGACAAATCGCATCTAGGTCATAATTGAATCTCTTAGCATACGCATCGCGTGCTTTACGAACTTCTTCGACGATTGGGTCTGGTTGCATGAGCTTATTCCTCCATTAGTTCGAGAGGATTGCAAAGAACGGGAGCTTGAAACTATCAGACATTGACGATCTCCCGCTCCACATAGGGACGTATCTCGACGCGCAGATCCCGGTTGGTCGCCAAATCCACTGGCCGCCCTAGCAGGTCTTCCAAGTAGAACTGGGTGCCAAAGAAGGCGTATGAGGTTGCCGGCTTGTCAAAGCGAACCAAGATGTCCACGTCGCTATCGTCCGTAGCTTGGTCGCGGGCAAGGGAACCAAAAAGGGCGAGTTCAGTAACGCCAAAGCGCTGCGCAAGAATCGCCTTGTGCGCTCGGAGCACGTTCAGGACTTCATCTCTGTTCATTGATCGGGCTCCCCTTGGTTCTGCCCAAGTACAGCGAGCGGAGTCCACTCAAAACGCACTTCAAGCTCGCGCAACATCGCAAAAGTGTCGCGGTAATCAACGTCAAACTGACGGCAGACGTTAGGTATCGGCACCCTTTTTCTCACGTCTGCATTGAATCCTTCGTGAGTAACTACGACTGCATTATGGACTCTTGCATAGGCCGTAACCCATCCATCGGCTACTCCTGCGAATTGCTCTTTTGCTTCAGATAGAAACTGACTATTCCCTTGAACCCAGTTCATCATCTCCATGAAAGCGTATATAACCGGTTCTTCTGCTGATGATACGAATAGATCGTCTGGTGCCTGCTTCACCCACTCAGACAGTTGATCTTGGCTAATCAGCACTTCGTCACGAACCCGATCAATGCTGAACACCCGCCGTTCACGGCAATAATGGATCAGGCATTCCCAAAATCCCGGACACAGGTCTTGCGCGTAATAGCGGCGGTGCGCTTCTATGAAGATATTCGCATCGAGCACGAACGAGGAAATACCTTGGTTCATCACTGCGGTATTTCCATCTTTTTCGGCATGTTCCCAAAGGCTTCTCCCTTAAGACCAGTGAGATTGTACGCCTCGCGATAGGACAAACGACCCTCTCCGACCGCACGAACTATTGCAGAGGCAAAGCGAGGGCCAATGCGCCATTTCTGAGTATTCCAGAAGTGGCCTCCACTTTCCTGACGCTGCTGATCGCGACGCCACCTATCGACTCTTCGGTTGTAGAAAAGGAGAAACTCATCCTTGTCGATTAAATCGAGATCGAGAGCCCGACGCGCGGCCACGAGGGAGCTCACTTTGAATTTGCGGGCGATAGTCTGATAAGGATCATTCGTTCGTCGGGCACTAGGCCAGAAAGCGCGTAATTCTTCCTCCGGTATCAAAAATTCAGCAGCAGCCTTGTTACAGAACTGCTCGATTTCATCCGACGGCGGTTGTAAGTCTTCTAAACTGGAGATACCGCTCTGAGCTATGAAGAGGTGTGCCAGTTCGTGAGCCAGAGTAAACATCTGCGCCGCCATAAAATCGGCGCTATTTACAAAGATGAGCGGAGCATACTCATCCACGAGGGCGAAGCCCTGAAATTCATCGGGATCCAGCTTTCGATGCACGTTATTGCCCACGACGCCACTGAACGACACCAAAACTCCGGCGGCGTCAACCAAATGTTTCAGATGCCGTAACGCATCGCTCCAATTACCTAGCTCTTCCGCCCAATTTTCGGTAAGCTGAAACGCATCGTGCATGGCGGCCCCAACTTGCCGAGGATGGACATCCGTGCCGTAGGCTCCAATGAAATCCAGCGGTTCAGCACCACCTTCGATAAGCTCATCGCGCATCCATGCCTGACGTCGCTGCATAAGGTAGATGGTCTCAAGTAGATCGGAACTCGGAGGCGGAGCATTATCTCGGGTGCGAAAGTCGGGTATTGGCAAGCGTTCTTCAGGCGGCTCTGCCAAGTATAGAAATCCCAGAGCGGTATGAGTGCGTTGGGCGAGTCTGTCTGCCTGTGCAACACTGATCTTGCCATTGCGTTCCCACTCCGACACGCGCTCTGGACTCACTTTCAGCTTGTGCGCCAGTTCCGGTCGATCAAAGCCGGCCCGCTCTCTCGCCCACCGCAGCACTTCAGGTTGCAATGTTATCTGCAAACGTCGGCTGGTCATGGTCACGTAACCTCTGGCTTAATATGGATTCGTCGCAACTCGGGGATCATGGCCTCTATAGGCTCGAACTTACAATGGCGTATATACATTATCAATACAATGTTCGATCCCTACCCCTTTGACCGAAACCCCTCAACCAACCGATTAAACGCGGCGTCCATCCCGTACACATCGGTGAACTCGGCAAAAGCCCAGCGCCCGTAATCTCCGTGATTATTCACACCAGGTACCCAATAGCTATCCATGGTCGTCTTCTTGTCCTTGGCGTCTTCCCCCCGATAGCCCTTGATCTCGACGATCAGATTCAGCAGATCGTCTCCACGACCATCATCAACGAGGACGATAAAGTCCGGCAGGTACGTCCGCATCTCCGACCCACGACGATAGGGTACCTCCAAGCCGAGATTGTGGTTCTTGACGTAGGCTTTGACGTGCGGATGGGATTCAGCAACGCGGCAAAACTCCCCTTCCCAGTCGCTGTCGAGGACCAGCCAATTGATGTGGCAACGGCGGGGATCAGCCTGCCAGCGGCTAGTCTTGGTCGTGTTGAAATTCACGTGGGCTGTCGAACCGATGGGATTGTACGGATCAAGCACCGCTTTGACCGGATGATGGTCGATTTCCGCTTGCGTGATAGCCGCCGCGATGCGCTCGCAGGCCGTGTCGGCCAGTTCCTGGTACATGAGTTGGGCGGGAAAGGTGTCGCCCTTGCAGTCGAGATAGCCATCGAGCCACTGTCTGGCAATGCGCTTGAGTTGCCCGAAGAGATAGAGCTTGGGCTCTTCGTCCGGATCGCGGAACTTGGTGTAGAGCAGTCGCTGGGTCAGATGAAACAGGAGGGTCGAGGTACGCAGGTAGTTGGTGTGAACCAAATTGAGATCGACGCCCTCGCCGATAATGCCTTGATTCCTCGTCTTCGACGGACCAATAAGTTCGGGCGTCAGTTCCAGCACCGAGTCCCTGTTGAATTCGGCCTTGAGCCGCTCTTCCGGCAATTCCACCCGATACCCAGCCACCCGAGGAAAGCGAATCTCCAACGCATCCCGTTCGGGCCGCACGGCCCGCACCTGAACGGTCTCTCGCGGCTGCTTCAGCGAAGCCACAACGGGCTTGGCCGTAAAGTCGAACGGAATGCCCAAGACATCCGCGTACTCGACATCAAACAAGCCGTCCCCGTTGAGATCGTAGGACTGCCGCCGCAGCGCCCGGCCAATGACCTGCTCGCAAAGCAACTGCGTCCCAAAGGCACGCACGCCCAGCACATGGCTAACGGTATTCGCATCCCACCCCTCCGTGAGCATCGACACCGACACCACACAGCGAATCGAATCCCCCAGCCGCCCCGGCTTGCCGACAGTATTCATAACCTCGCGGAGCAACTCTTGGTCGCTGATGTTCTCGGCCTGACGGCGGTCGCCAGTCCGCTCAATAATCTCCCGCCGAAAGCGATCAATCTCGTCAGCGGCCATATTGCGAAAATTGCGGTCGAGCGCGTCGCCAGACTCCAATTGTTCGCTGTCGATCAACAGCGTGCGAGGCCGTGGGTACTGGTTGCCCTGTTCCTCAAAGTTGCGAAACAGTCCCAAGCGACCATTTACCAACGTCGTCGAGCCATCCTCGTTCTCGCGGTGGAAGCCAGAGATGTAGTCGTACACCAACTTGGAGGTCGAGGTATTATTGCAGACCACGATGAAGCACGGCGGCACGTCAATGCCCTCCTTCTCCATCAACTCGAAAGTTTTCTGATAATGTCCGTACAGAGCTTCCAGCGCAGTCTGCAACTCCACAGGCAGACTGAGGGGATCGAGGGTCTTGGCCTTGCCCCGCCCCTTCTTCGGCATGTCCGTGCGGATGTGTTCCCAAAGGTTGCGAAATTTGGGCATTTCACCTCCAGGAATATTGTCGGCCACCGGTACGCGGGGCAGTTTGACGATGCCGCATTCGATAGCATCCATGAGCGAGAAATCGCACATCGTCCAAGGGAACAACGTGCCTTCGGCATAGCCCGACCCGCGCAAAAAGAAGGGCGTCGCTGAAAGATCCATCACTCGGTTGATGCCCAATTTGTCGTCGACAATTTCCAGCCCCGAAATCCACAGCCGCGCCGCCTCAGTGTTCTTTTCCGCTTCCCTTCTGTCATCTCCCTTGAACTCGTCTTCCTCCTTCTCGCCCGGCTTTTCTCGATAGCAGTGGTGCGCCTCGTCGTTGAGGATCAAGACGTTCTTCATACCCATGAGCTCGGGCATCACCCGCTGAAGCATTTGCCCCTCGGTCTCCAAGGTCGTCAACTCCTCGCCCCGTCCCTGCAGCAAGGAACGGCCGCCTTTGGAAAGTTCCATGCGTTCGCGCTGCTTGAAGGCGTGGTAGTTGGTAATGACGATCTTAGCCTTTTCCAAGTCGGGAAGCATGTCGTTCGGAACCAGCTCGCGACTTTGATAGTAACTGTCCGGGTCGTTCGGCTGCAGTACGCGCAGGCGGTCCTTGATAGTGATGCCAGGCGTGACCACCAAAAAACCGCGCGTGAAGCGGCGGCTCTGGGGCCGACGCACCGAGTTGACGGTCTGCCAAGCAATCAACATCGCCATGACCGTGGTCTTGCCGGTGCCGGTCGCCAACTTGAGCGCCAACCGTGGCAAAGACAGGTCTGGATTGGCGTTGATGTTGGCGCTCTCTAGATGGTCGAGGAAGTCCCTACCGGATCGCGTGTTAGGCGCAACTTCGGTGAGCCAAATAGCGGTCTCCACCGCTTCGATCTGAAAGAAGAAGGGCCGAATCCCACTAAAGCGGTGGCGCCGCCAGTGCTGAAGCAGACGAGCCGTCTCCGGCGTCACCTGCCATTGGCTCGGGTTCGGCAGATCGCGCCAACGGTCAACCTGCTGGCGAATCCCGTTGATAGTCTGCATCAATTCGTATTGCTGATTATCTGTCTCAAGCTCTCTCGCAGCCTTGTCGAACACAAAGGAGGCTTGATTCGCAGATGATCCTCTTTGCTTCTTCGATGTCGGGACCGCGGAGATGAATGAGGCCTGTCTTCGGTTTTCAACGATCTGCTGCGTCGGCTGCCCAGTCTCGTCCAGTTCCCAATGCCGACTTGGGCGCTCGTAAGGTGAGTTGAGGACAGGCGATTCAAAGAATAGATCAGTCAAAATGATGCGCCTTCTATATTTTCACTCACCCCTGCGGCATAAACATCAGCTTGATCCCCTCCTGCCCCTCGGCCATATCAAACGCCCGCTGCCATTCGCTCAGAGCAAAGTGGTGGGTAATCAGCTTCTCGCTGGGAATGAAGCCCCTCTCGATCAGCCGCAGCGCCCGCTTCCAAGCCGGTCGCCGCTGCCCAATGCCGCCGGAAACCTGGAGTTCGTTGTAGGCGATCTTCTCAAAGTCGATCTCCACCGGCGCACCCGGCAGACCCATCTGGGAAAAGCGCCCCCGCTTGCGCACAAGTTCCAAGGCCAATCGCATAGCCGGTGCCACCCCCGCGCACTCGACCACCACGTCGGCACCATAGCCGCCAGTCAACTCGCGCACCCGCGCCGCTGGGTCGCAGGCCGTAATATCGATTGTGTGTTGCACACCCAATTCCTCGGCCAGTTGCAGCCGCTCGGTATCCCGCTCCGTGCCGCAGAGGATCACCGTCCCCCCCTCGGCCAGCGCCACCAGCGCCGAGAATAGCCCCACCGGTCCAGGCCCGGTAATAGCGACAAAATCCCCAGCCGTCACGCCAGCCTGCTCGATAACCGAATGCACACAGCAGGCCAACAACTCGGTTAGAGCGCCGGCTTCAAACCCCACCCCCTCGGGCAGCTTGTGGACGAACGTCGCATTGCAGTAGGGCGCAAAGCAGCCGTGGTGCCAGTACCCCATGACCTTGCGCTCGGGACAGAGGTTGTAGTGCTCGCTCAAGCAGTAGTCGCAGTCGCCGCAGATGTACACGCTCGGCTCGCCGGTCACGCGGTCGCCCACCTCGACGTGGTCGCCGACTTCCGCGCCCTTTTCCACCACCACGCCGCTGAACTCGTGCCCCATGACGACCGGGGTCTGGATATTGTAGTTGATAGTATCGCGGTACACGTGTAGATCTGATCCGCAAATCCCAGTGGCCTGAACCTCGACCTTCACCTGATTGGGGCCGGGCGGCGCATCCGCTAAGTCGCGCAATTCGACAAATCCGTCGCCCCGCTGGTATTTGACCACTCCCTGCATCGCTATTCTCCTTTTGCTAATTCGAGCCGGTCGCCCGCCTTGATCTCCCCGGTTGTGCGGAGCACTCGCAAGCTGGCGAGCCGGGTGCTGATGATCTCGGCAACTTCGACGAGGGCGACGGACTCTTCGGGGGCTAGCCCCTCGGCCTTTATCCGCTCATTGCTCGGATAGACGAAAAAGCGCAACCGAGGCCGCACGCCGTGCTCGCTGCCGATATTGGCGTAAATGTCCTCGCTGTACACGGCGATGACCTCGGGCGCATCGCCCTCGAACACCAAGCCTTCCGGCTCGAACGCAGCAGCTACCTTGTGCACCAATTCACCCACGGCTTCTACCGTCGCCTTGCCCAACAGGGTCTCGCGGAACTCTTCCGAGCCAAACTCTAGCTCCTTCAATCCGGCAAATTGCAGATCCTGCTCGCGCGGCTTGCCCAACAGGTCGAGCCCCAAGTCGCGGTCGGTGAGATCGCGCTGAACCTCTGCCTTACCAATCGTGCTGCCGTCGTCAACCCGCGCAATCTCGACGCTCATCTGCGCCACGGCCGAATAGGATTTGTAGCCTCCCACCAAGGGATCCCCCACCGACAGGCGGCGCATGTCGTAATCCTGCAACAGGCCCACGATTACAAAATCAGCCCCCAACTCGCGGCCGATCGCGAGGGCCTTCTCGTGGTCGGCAAATCCCCACTCCAGCGCCAACTCGGCAACTGCGTCAAAAGGAACGACCTTCCAATTGCGAATGACCACTAGCTCCGCGCTGACCATATTGGCCAGCTCGTATTCGACGTTCCACACGCCCTCGCGAAACCCCGATTTATCGACAAACGGCACCACGGCCACAAAGTCGGGCCGCGGGCCAGAGCCATAGCGTTGGCGCGCCTCTAAGTACTGCTCTAGCGCACTCGGCGGTGGAGGCGGCGGCTCGGGTTTCTGCCATTCCTCCGGGCCTCCCGCAGGAGAGGTCAGGGGGGCGCAACTACACCACAAAAGGAATGCAACGGTCCATTTTTTCATTGCGAGTTCCCAAGGAGCTATCTTAAAGCGGACTACCGTTGTGCGGGGTTAGTAACTGATGTTACGCAGACCCCGTGTTTCTGTCATGCTGAGCGAAGCGAAGTATCTCATACCCCTAGTGGCATAAAAAGCGACCGGCCCGATTCTATGTCAACGAGCATCTTGACAGTGTTTTCCCTCGGCGATACGTTGCCAACGCACCCCTCCACACCACTCCCAACCTGCTGCCCATGGGCGAACTGACCCTCATCTACGGCCCGGCCCATCCCAACAAGGCATCGCCCGCGTACGAGCGCTGCTTGGCGTACCTCGACGCGGGCGATAGCGAGTCCTTTCTCTGGCTCTTTCCAACCCACTTCCAAGCCCAGCTCATGCGGCGGCAACTCATCCGCGCCAGCCGCACTCGCTTACTCACCGGGCATTTGGCCCTCGACCTAAACAGTTTCACCAACATCCTCTACAGCCTCTGTCCCGGCCAGCAACCAGCCCTACCCCTCAGTGCGCAGCGGCTCCTAGTCGAAGACGCCCTCGCAGCCAGCGCGCCCAGCGCGCCCTACTACAGCCAGCGCCCCGAGCGGCTGAGCCGAGAGCTGACTCAGTTGTTCCGCCGGTTAGAGGAAACAGGCACCCAGCCGAGCGATCTGGGTGGAACAACCCAGCGCAACGCGGAATTACAGACCCTTTATGCGGCCTACCTAGAGCGTCTCGCAGCTAGCTGGAGCGGAAGCCGCGAGCGTTTTGCCGCCGTGGATGCCCACCTCGATCACTCGGTGCTCGCACAGCGCTTTCCCGATCTCAGCTTACTCGTATTCTGCGGTTTTGTGGACGTACCCGCACCTTTTTTGCCCGTGTTGGAAAAACTGCTATCCCTCGTTCCAGAGTCCATCGCGTTGCTCGATTACGACCCCGAGGGTCCCAGTTTTTTTGCCCGCACGCGTCCCCTGTACGAATTTCTCCGCGCCCGCGCCGTCCACGTCGAACGCAGCGCCGCCGGTCAACACCCGACCGCCGCGTTTGCCGGTCGTCTCTTCACTCACAGTCGCGATAGCCTCGACGCGCCCGTAGAGCGGGTCGCCTGCCCGGACCGACTCGGTGAAGTCGCGGCGATAGCCTGCCGTATCCGTCAGTTGCATCAGGAGCAAGGGGTCGAGCTAGCGCAGATCCGCATTAGCTTCCGCAACCTCGACACCTATGCTGACCTCGTGGCGGAAGTGCTGCCGCGCCACGGCCTGCCTTTTTACCTCGCGCGCGGACGGCCCCTTTCCTCTGCGCCCGCAATGAACACCGTCTTCGCGCTCATCGACGCAGTGTTAGAGCGCTATAGCCGCGCTGCGCTCTTCCGCCTACTCAGCTCGCCCTTGGTGCAACTGCGCTATTCATTCTCAGACCAGACCCGCACGCTTGCTGCCGAGGACTTCGCTGCGTGGACCCGCAACGTTCCGTCATCAACCGGACGCGACACATGGCTCGCAGCCATCGAAAGCAACTTCGACTATTTAGAGAGCGAACTAAGTCGAGAAGGCGAACCGTTCTCCGAAGACATTGACGATTTTCCCACTCGGCGCGAGGACCTACGCGCCGAATTGGAAGCCCTCCAACCTCTACGCGCCAGCCTAACCGCGCTTTTTGACCTGCTCCAGCCCTTGGAAAGCCGCCAGGACCTGCCCTCCTTCCGCGACCATCTGCTCCACGCCCTTAGCGCGTTGGGCGTAGAGGATGCGCTCGCGGATGGAACGGCAGAAGACGGCCGAGCACTGGCGCGCTTTTTGGAGCTGCTTGACGAATTGTGCGCACCGGCCGCAGCCCTACAGCCCCGCACCTTGAGCCAGTTCGCCGACCTGCTGCGCGATGCCATTTCCCAAGCGCACGTCCCCGCTGCAACGCGCGCTGGCATTCAAGTGACCGATCTCGCCGCAGCGGGCAGCGCGCCCTGCGAGTACCTCTTCCTCGGTGGACTAGTGCAAGGCGAATTCCCCCGCTTGCCGCCTGCCGATATTTTCCTCGAAGAAACCCAGCGCCGCGCCCTGAACTTGGACGAGGACGCCACCACCGAGGCCGAGCGCTTGCTGTTCTACCGCGCCATATGCGCACCGCGGCGCGGCCTCGGCGTCTTCTACCCCAAACAGTCGGGCAGCGAGACGCTCGCCCCCTCACCCTTTGTCGACGAGTTAGACGGCCTGCTCGCCCCGCAGCCTGAGGCGAGCGAGCCTGATGGTGTACGCACCCTTGCCGAGTTGCACCTCGCATTGGGTCACGGCCTGTGCGCGACGAGCAAATCCGACTCAGCGCGCGACGCCCTCGCACTCTACAGTCGGGCTGCACAACTCGACGGCCACGCCACTGCGCTACGCCACCTCGTGCGCGGCTTGCACATCGCCGGGTTGCGCACGATCCCCGAGAATCTCGGCAGCCACGAGGGGGTACTCGACGAGGAACCGCTGCTCGACAAGCTGCGCACCCGCCTCGGCCCAAACCATTCTTTCTCCGCAACCCAATTGGAGCTTTACGGCCGTTGTCCCTTCAAGTTTTTTGCCCAGCAACTGCTCAACCTCCAGCCCCTCCGCGACCCGGAAGACGACGACTCAGCGCTCAGGCGCGGCAACCTCGTCCACCGCATCCTCCATCGTTTCTATACGACCCATGGCGAAGCGGCCGAACGCGCGGAAAACTTGGCGACAAACATCGCGGACCTGCGCCACCAAGGCCGCGAAATCGCCGACGAAATGGGGTTTACGGGATTTTTCTGGGATCGGGAATTAGAGCACCTACTCGGCTCCGACGACGAGGAGCGCGAGGGCGTCTTACCTCGATTTCTCCGCCTGCAAGCAGCCGCGGCTAATCCAGCCGTACCGACCCATTTCGAGCTGAGCTTTGGCAGTTATTTCGGCATGGGAGAGCGCGACCGGCAATCAACCACCGAACTCTATGCCATCGGTGACTCAGAGACCGGAGATGAGGTGCGGATCGCCGGCAAAATCGACCGCATCGACCGCACGGCCGACGGCAGCTTCGTCGTCTTTGAC
>JAPOYQ010000563.1:16924-17526 GCA_026706505.1 Gemmatimonadota bacterium | reverse complement strand
GCGCATTTCCACCATCCACGCCTTCTGCGCATCCCTGTTGCGCGAGTATCCCATGGAAGCGGATGTGGACCCGGCCTTCGCGGTCTTGGAGGGATTAGATGCCGCGCAGCTTCGGCACCAAGCCGTGCGTCAGACCCTAGAGTCCTTGGCCCGCGTGCGTGACTCCGACCCGGATAAAGAAGCGCTGCGTCGCACCTTGGCCGAATGGCCGCGTCACTATCTCGAACAGGTCTTAGAATACTTGCTAGAAAAAAAGCATCACGCCCGCTCGTGGTGTCACCATTACGCCGAGCAGTCGCCCGACCAAATCCTCAGCAACTGGCGCGAGATGCAGCAAACGACCAGCGCTCCCGCGTGCCGCGCCCTGCTCGATGACACCCACTTCACCGACATGCTCGCAGAGCTTGCCGCGCTCTCGCCCCTAACCGACGAGAGCGATTCGGCCGTCGAGCGACTAAACCCGCTCCGCGATTTCATGCGCCGGCTGAGCCAAGCACCCCCCCCCGACGAGGCGATAGAAATTCTCCCGCGCCTAGCCGAGGGGCTTTTGACCAATGGCAAACCTCTAAGCGGCAGTCGGCTGGGTAAGAAGTCCAACTGGG
>JAPOYQ010000563.1:10641-16914 GCA_026706505.1 Gemmatimonadota bacterium | reverse complement strand
CGCGGCCGCGAACTCGTGCCCGCCTTGGGACGCTGCCTAGCTCCGCACGCCGATCTCCTCAGCCTCGAACTCACTGCGGCCGACGAGCGCGCCGCCGCAGTGCTGCCCGCCCTGTCGCGCGTCTTCTTCAGGGTCGATGCGCGCTATGAGAACAGCAAAGGCAACGGCAGTATGCTGGACATGGACGACCTGCTAGAGAAAACCCACCAGCTCATCGACGGCGACGCGGACATCCGCCACCGCTTGGCCCAACACTATCGCTTCGCACTGATCGATGAATTCCAAGACACCGATCCCCTACAGTGGAAAATCATCCGCTCGCTAACGTCGCCGGACGGGCAAATGGCCGGCGACAAACTATTCATCGTCGGCGATCCCAAGCAGTCGATCTACTCGTTCCGCGCAGCCGACGTCACCGTCTTCGCCCGCGTGCGCGACGCCATCGCCGAGGCCAATGCCGCGCACGAGCGCGAGTCCCGGCCCTTTTGCGACGACGGCGAAATCCTCGACGCCTCCTCCACCCAGCGACTCGGCTCCCTCGTCATGGGCGAAAATTTCCGCACCCTTGCCCAGCCCGTTGCCTTTGTCAACGCGCTCTTTCCCAAGTTCATGCAAGAGGTTCCAGACGAGCCTTTTCAAGTCGGCTACGACCCGCTCGTTGGGTGCCGCCCCACCAATGTAAGCGAGGGTTCGGTCGAGCTGTTGCTCTTGCCTCCCGACGTCAACCGCAACGCGACGGAAATCGCGCTGCGCGAAGCCGAATTGGTCGCCCGCCGTCTGAGTCACCTTTTGGAAGGCAACGACCTGCAAGTCGCCGACCAAGACGGCTTGCGTCCACCCGAACCCAGAGATATCGCCTTGCTCCTGCGCCGCCGCCGCAATCTCTCCGCGTACGAAGACGCGCTGCGGGCCTGCGGCATCCCCTTCCAAGTGGCCGGTGGCCGAGGCTTTTACCAGCGCCAAGAAATCTACGACCTAGCCAATATCCTCCGCGTCCTGTGCAATTCCGGCGACGGCATCGCCCTGATGGGCGCGTTGCGTTCGCCGTACTTCGGCCTTTCGGACAACGCGCTGTACGCGCTGACCGCGCCCCAAGGCGGGCGGCTCGCAAAGAATCTCGCGGACGCGGATCAGCGGCAGCGTCTCGTCCCTGCGGACCAAGAGGCCGCCGAGGACGCCGTCGCCCGATTCCAGTATTGGAGCGAGCTGCGCGACCGCGTACCCCTCGTCGAGCTCCTCCACACCATCCTAGAAGACACTGGGGCTTGGGGCTTTCTCTGCTATGGCGAGCGCGGAGAGCAGGCCGTGGCCAACGTGCACAAGCTCCTCGATCTCGCCCGCGAGTTCCGCGGCCCCCTCGCCGATTTTGTGGTGCGCCTCGACTTGTTGACTAATGAAGAAGAACAAGAAGGCGAAGCCATCCTCGACGCGGACGCCTTGCACATCCTGACCGTACATGCGGCCAAGGGCTTGGAGTTTCCCATCGTCGTAGTACCCGACTTAGCCGCGCGATTTAACTTTCAAAACAGCGCCCCCGCGCTCATCGACGCGGAACAGGGCATCGGCTTGCGCGCGCTCGATCCCGAGCAGGATTACAAAAGGATCTCCTCCTTTGTCCGCACCCTCATCAATCGCAACGCCAGCCGCCGCCAGCGCGCCGAAGAGAAGCGCCTGCTGTACGTGGCTTGCACCCGCGCCCGCGACCACTTGCTGCTCGGCGGCGCGCTTACCGACAAGCACTTTGCCGCCGACCTCGACGCGGCTGCGGACTGTCTCGGCTGGATTTGTGGAAGCTTAGAATTGACAGAGGACGATCTCGCCCGAGGCAGCAAAGAGGTGGCAGGCGTGCCATCCCCCTTGCCCATCCACACCGACCCCAGTGCGTTTCCAGCCCCCACGAGTACCGATCACCGGGCCGAGCCGGCCTTCCGCACCCTTGACGCCGCACCCACGCAACCAGCAGAACCGACGCTGGACCTCCTCTCGTCGCTCGACGATCCCCAAGACCGGCCCGAATTTGCGGCCAGCGAGTTGGTTCTCTTCGCCGCAGATCCAGCCGCGCACCATCGCCAGTACGCGCTGGGCCTGCCGCCGTGGCCTCTCGGCCAAGTAGATGCGCCCCGCCGCCGTGGCATGCTCTTTGGCCAACTCGCCCACGCCGGTATAGAAGCCCTGAGCAACAGTCCAGACGCCGATCCCGCAGCCCTCGCCACCAACCTCGTCACCGCCGCTAGCCTACCCGTAGCATCCCATCGCGATCCGTTCGAGCGCGAGTTGACCGACCTATTGCACCGCTGTCGCCAATCGTCCCTAGCCGCGCGCTGGCTCACCAATGCGGAGGGCCGCACTGAAGTGCGCTTTACCCTCTCGCTGGAGCGCGGTTTAGTACACGGAGTAGTCGATTACATAGGACGTGGGGCCGACGGACTGTGGGAATTAGTCGATTACAAGACCGGCCATCGCGCGAACACAGAAGAGGCAGTACAATACTACCGACTGCAATTGGAAATTTACGCCCTCTGCTTACAGGCCCTCCATCCGGGCCAAGACGAATACCGCGCTACGCTGTACTTTACCGACTTAGACGAAGAGCGTCTTGTGCGTTTCACGCCAGCCGGTCTAGCGGCAGCCCGCAACCGCCTCGACGACCTCATCGCCCAGCTCATCGCAGCTAAAGCCTAGCACCCAAACAATGCGCAGAGGAATGCTAGCATGAGACACTTGCGTCAGGCGACAATTCAGTTATTCGCCCCTCCCATCGTCCCTTGCATCGCCGCGGCGCGCGCCAAAACCGCTAGCACCTCTTCGCGCAGGACCTCCGGCAGGTCCGCGAAGTTGATCTGCGTAGCCCCGCCGGGTAACTCGACTCGGTTCTTGTTCCACCCCTCTTCTGCTCGGCACCACCGGAGTACCAAACCATTGCCCAAGCGGATGAAATACGCCCCGTCGTCTGTGTACAGTGTCGCTTGCATAGAATTCCTCTCGCTGAATCGCGTCGTTTGCGCTCCCCGTCCGACCGCGTACTTTCTTTAAGCATTCCCAACGTAGAAGACAAATCGCGTAGGACATCCAATGCAGATTTCTGCCCTGCGGGCCTCGGCCGATTTCGGTGCCCAAGTGCAGCGGGCCGCCGAGCGCCTAGCCGCCGAACGCGTCTATGAGCGCATCCTCGCGCGCGACCACACGGTCTGGCGACCCGACCCAACCGAGATTGCCAACCGGCTCGGGTGGCTCGACAGCCCGCACGTCATGCGGGATGCCATCGACCCCATCCGCCAATTCATCGACGCCGTCCGCGCCGATGGCTACACCCACGCCCTGCTATTGGGCATGGGCGGCTCTAGCCTCGCGCCAGAAGTCTTCTGCGCGATTTTTGGCGTCGCCGATGGTTTTCTCGACCTCTCGGTACTCGACAGCACCCAGCCCGACGCTGTCTTAGCCAAAGAGCGTACCCTCGACCTAACCCGCACCCTATTTCTCCCAGCCACCAAGTCTGGCGGCACCGTAGAGACGCTGTCCTTGCTCAAGTACTTCTACAACCGCACGGTAGACGCTGTCGGGCTAGAGGAAGCCGGACGGCACTTCGCCGCCATCACCGACCCGGGCAGCGGCCTTGAATCCCTCGCGCAACACCTCGGCTTTCGCCACATCTTCCGCAACGACCCCAACATCGGCGGGCGCTACTCGGCCCTGTCGTATTATGGTTTGGTCGCGGCCGGTGCTATTGGCGCGGATCTCGACCGCCTGCTCGATCGGGCCGAGCGAGCCACTGCCGACCCGCAACCAGGCATCCAACTCGGTGCCTTTCTCGGCGCTGGTGCCCTCGCTGGCCGCGACAAGCTAACGCTCATCACTTCGCCAGCCGTCAGCGCGGTTGGCGCTTGGATCGAGCAACTCATCGCCGAGAGTACGGGCAAAGACGGCAAGGGCCTGCTGCCAGTCGATCTAGAGCCTGAGTGCGCAGCCCACACCTACGGACCTGATCGGCTCTTCATCTATCTCCGTTTGGACGACGTGGTCGATACCCACGCCCAAGCCATTGCCGCAGCCGGACACCCGCTCCTGTGTCTCCAGTTAGCAGACGCCTACGATCTCGGCGCAGCCTTTTTTCACTGGGAAATTGCCACGGCCATCGCTGGATTCTTCCTCGACATCCATCCCTTCGACCAGCCCGATGTCGAGGCAGCCAAGGAACTGGCCCGCCAGATGGTGGCCGCCTACCAGCAACGCGGTGCGCTGCCCGCACCCGCACCCGACCTCGTCGACGGCCTCGCGCTATACGGACCAGTACAGGGCACCACCTTGCCACAGGCCTTGGCGCACTTTCTGGCAAGTGGCGAACCAGGATGCGCGTACATTGCCCTGCAAGCGCACCTGCCGCCAACCCCTGCGACCACCAACGCCCTACAGGATCTGCGCCGCCAGCTACTAGCGCGCACCGGTCTAGCTACGACCCTCGGCTTTGGACCGCGCTTCCTGCACTCGACCGGCCAATTGCACAAGGGCGACGCCGGGCGCGGACTTTTCATTCAGCTAACGGCCGACTCAGCAGAGGACGCGCCGATTCCCGACGAAGCCGGAACCTCGGCCTCTAGCATCGCGTTCGGCGTCCTCGCCCAAGCCCAAGCCCTCGGCGACCGCCAAGCCCTCGGCGATCAAGGAAGAGCCGTACTCCGCATCCATCTAGGCGCGGACATCGACGCGGGTATTGCCCAATTGCGCCGCGCCTTAGACCCAAACAACGACCTTACAGGAGAAGTCCAATGAGCCGAGCAGACATCGGCCTAATCGGCCTAGCCGTGATGGGCGAAAACCTCGTCCTCAACATGGCTAGTCACGGTTTCACTGTTGCCGTTTACAACCGCACAACCGCCAAGGTCGATGCCTTTATGGCCGGTCGCGCCCGCGGCCAAGCCATTATCGGCACCCACTCGCCAGCCGAACTGCTCGCCCAACTCAAAAAGCCGCGCCGCGTTATGCTAATGGTTCAAGCCGGCCAAGCCGTGGACCGCGTCATAGCCGAACTCGTACCCCTGCTCGACCAAGGCGACATCCTCATCGACGGCGGCAACTCCAACTACCAAGACACGACCCGCCGCACCCAAGAGCTCGCGGCCAAAGGTTTGCTCTACGTGGGCACTGGCGTCTCCGGTGGCGAGGAGGGCGCGCTCAAAGGTCCGAGCATCATGCCCGGGGGCAACTCCGCGGCCTGGCCCCACATCAAAGACCTCTTCCAAGCCATTGCCGCCAAAGTCGCCGACGGCAGCCCGTGTTGCGATTGGGTGGGCCGCGACGGCGCTGGCCACTATGTGAAAATGGTCCACAACGGCATCGAGTACGGCGACATGCAGATGATCGCCGAGGCATACGCCCTGATGCGCGAGGGCCTCGGCATCGAGCCGCAGGCACAGAGCGAAATATTCAAGCAGTGGAATGAGGGCGAACTCGACAGTTACCTCATCGAAATCACTGGTGCTATCCTCGCCAAGAGCGACGACGAGACCGGCCAGCCGATGGTCGATGTCATACTCGATGCGGCCGGCCAAAAGGGCACAGGTAAATGGACCGGCATCGACGCTCTGCAATTGGGCGCTCCAGTAACCGCCATTACCGAGGCGGTCTTCAGCCGCGCCCTATCCTTTCTCAAAGACGAGCGCGTGGCTGCGGCTGAAGTTCTCCAAGGCCCAGACGCATCGTTTACTGGCGACAAAGACGCTTTCGTCGAAGACATCCGCCAAGCCCTGTACGCAGCCAAAATTTGCTCCTACGCCCAAGGCTATCAATTGCTCGCCCTCGCCGCCCGCGAATATGGCTGGGAACTCAACTACGGAGGCATCGCCCTGCTGTGGCGCGGCGGCTGCATTATTCGCGCTCAGTTTTTGGGCCGCATCAAGGAAGCCTTTGACGCAGATCCAACGCTGGCCAATCTGCTGCTCGCACCGTACTTCAGCGCAGCAATCGCGCAAACCCAAGCGTCTTGGCGCAGAGTCGTGGCTACAGCTACGACCCTCGGCATACCCGTACCGACCTTTGCCAGTGCCCTTGCGTACTACGACGGCTATCGCTCCGCCTGCCTACCCGCCAACCTGCTTCAAGCCCAACGCGATTACTTTGGTGCCCACACGTATGAGCGCACTGACAAACCGCGCGGCATGTTTTTTCACACCAACTGGACCGGGCGTGGAGGAACTACGGCATCGACGGCTCGCGGGCCGCCTCGCGGCCCGCGCGATGCGCAAGCGCATCAACCTCTACGTCGGGACCCCGTACTGC
>JAPOYQ010000563.1:0-10631 GCA_026706505.1 Gemmatimonadota bacterium | reverse complement strand
ATGTTTTTTCACACCAACTGGACCGGGCGTGGAGGAACTACGGCATCGACGGCTTACAACGCCTAGCGTAAAAAACGTTCGGCAAAAGCTGTATTGACGTACTCAATTTGTCGCATACAGTCGCTAGCAATTTAGTTAGTAAGAACAACCCCTGTTGTGGTCTTTATGTTTGGACCAACAAGAGGGCTTCGTCTCTAATACGCCGGTAAAAGATGAGAATATTTGCTGCACTTTCTTTTGCTACTTTTCCGTTAGCGTATGCAATACCATTTTGCGGTGCATTTGCTAAATACTATATTTTTTATAAATTTGGAAATGTTATACATACACTTACTCAAGATGAAAGGATTTTTTATGCCTACCCTCGCAGCCCTTCTAAAGGAAGAGATCAGCAAGATCGCACGCAAGGAAGTGCAAGACCAAGTGCGCGAACTCAAGCAAACAGTGCGCGAACAGCGCGATGCAATCGCACGCTTGGAAAAGCAAGTCGGCTCAGCAAAAGCAAAGGCCGCTACCAAACCAGCCGCCGCCAAACCAGCCGCCAAAGTCCGCAAACCCGCAGGCGATACCGATAGGAGAAAACAACTTCGGATCGCCCCGAATACGATCAAGAAGCATCGCAAGCGCCTCAAGCTCTCCCAAGCCGAACTCGGCGAAATACTCAACGTTAGCACCAACACCGTTCTGCGCTGGGAAGCGGGCACCTCCAAACCGCGTATCAAGCACCTCCCGGGACTTGACCAACTCCGCACCATAAGCAAGCGAGAACTCAAGAAACAACTCGGCGAATAACAGGCTTTACAGAACGATAATAAACCCCCCTAGTCTTGTAGACTAGGGGGGTTTATTGTGACCTATCACTGCCAGCGCGCTATATAGCCGCCCATCTGCTGCTGCAATTCCGCGTTGTCGCGCTTAGCGGCTCCTCGCTCGACAATTCGCGCCTTGCGCAACAACATGGCCCGCGCGGCCGCGGTGCGATCCGGTGCGAGTTGCGGCTCCTCGCGCAGCAGCTTGTCGAGCGCGTACACCCGGAAGCGATCCATTGCGTAGTGCGCCTGCGATAGTTGATCGGCGTGGCCGCCGTATTTGCGGATGAGTTTCTCCGCCAAATAGACTACCTCATAGCGACAGGTAATTCGCAGCCAAAGTTCGTAGTCCTCGCAGGCAGGCAGACATTCGTCAAACATCCCAACGTCCGCAAAAACCTGGCGGTGAATCGCAATCGACGAAGGCGACATAACACACAAGGGCAAAGCCTGAAAAAAAATGTCGCCGCCGTATTTCTGGTGGTGTTTATGGGGATTGACCCGCACGCCATTGCGGATCCAGATCTCGTCGGTGTGACAGATCAACAACCCGCTCTCGCGCAGGGCTGCTGCTTGTTGTGCGAGTTTGTTGGGTAACCACTCGTCGTCCGAATCGAGCAGGGCGATCCACTCTCTCTCAGCCGCCGCGATCCCGCGATTGCGCGCGGTGGATACCCCGCTGTTTTCTGCCAAGATCACTATTTTGACCGCGTCGCCAAATTCCTCGCGCACTTGCTCAGGCGTACCGTCGTCCGAGGCGTCGTCAACTACGATCACCTCAAAGTCCGCCCCCTGTTGCGCCAGTACCGAACGGATCGCCCGGCCAACTAATGCGCGGCGATTGTACACGGGAATGACAACTGAGAACACGGCGGTCTTAGTTGCCGTTGGCGAGCGCGGCGGCTGTATCTAGCTTGTCGATGACCATTTCTGCAGTAATAACCTCGGGCAACACCAGCGGCTGGTCGATAAGCCCAGCGGGAAAGATCACGTATAGAGGCACCCCTGAGCGCCCAAAGGCGCGCAAGAGCTGAGTGATCTCGGGATTGCGGTTGGTCCAATCAGCTTTGACTAGAGCCACATCGAGCGCGGCAAACCGCTCGCGTACCACTTGCTGCGCCAACACTGCCTGCTCGTTGACTTTGCACGTCCAGCACCACTCGGCCGTAAAATCTATAAAGACCATTTGCCCACCCGCGACCAACTCCTCGACGCGGGCAGCACTAAACGGCTGCCAGTCTAGCTCCGACGCAGTAGTCTGCTCGGCTAGGGTCTGCTCGGCAGCCAGCAACGGATGGACAAAGATCGCATAGCTGCCCACAACCAGCACCAGT
Source organism: Gemmatimonadota bacterium (assembly GCA_026706505.1). The sequence goes on along the minus strand of JAPOYQ010000563.1, from coordinate 8,488 downwards.
ACCACCACTCGGGCCACCCTCTTTGAACGGGTGGAATGCTGGAAACTGCCCCACTGACCCCAGACCCAGCAGGCTAGCCCCAGACCCAGCAAAAAGGCCCCTGTCCACACCACGCCTTCGATCCCGACCTGATTGCCTAAAACCCAGAGCAACCACAGCACTGTAGCCATCAACAAAAAGCCCATTAACTGCTTGAACCGCACCATCCAAGGGCCGGGCTTCGGCAAATGCTCGATCCACACCGGCTTGAGCGCCAGTACCACATACGGCAGTGCCATCCCCACGCCAATCGCCAAAAAGACTGCGACGACGACGAGGGCCGGCTGGGCAAAGGCAAACCCAAGCGCGGTCCCCAAAAAGGGCGCAGTGCAGGGCGTGGCCAGAATCGTCGCCAGCACGCCGTTGAGAAAGGAGCCCGTCAATCCCTCGCGTCCCCCTATCCCCCCCAAGTTACTGGTTCCCGGCAGCAGAATTTCATAGACGCCAAAAAGACTGAGGGCCAATGCGAAAACCAAGGCACTCATCGCCACTACAAAACCCGGGTACTGGAACTGAAAACCCCAACCGATCTGCTCACCACTGCTTTTGACCAAGAGCACCGCTAGCGCCAGCACCAAAAAAGTAGCCACAATACCAGCGCAAAACGCCCACCCTAGTTGCTGCACCCGCTTGGTCTCCTCACCGGCTTGATTGACAAAGCCGAGCACCTTGAGCGAGATAACCGGCAACACGCAGGGCATCAAATTGAGAATCAACCCACCCAACACCGCAAAGGCGATATAGACCCACAGCGACCGGGCGACCTCCCCGCTAGCCGCGCGGTAATCCCGCTCCAAGATGCCTCCTCCCTGACGCGGCGCAGCGCGCAAATCCAGCGCCAGCGTCCCGGCCTGCACCTCGCCATCTAGCCCATAGACGAGCACTCCGCGCAACGTATCGACTTCGGCGTCGCCGTAGGGTTCGACAGACAGCACGAGATGATCGGCAGCTAGACGCCGGGTGGACAACGCAAAACCATCGGCCTCCAGAGGATAAAAGTCGGGGGTCTGCTCACCCTGCTCCAAAGCCTTGTCCTCGTGGGAAAGGCGCATGTCAACCTCCACAGCCCCCTCGCCCCGCACGGCGAGTTCTACCGCAATGCGCTCGTCCAACGCGCCCGGCACCTGTGCTGCATAGCGGTCAAATTGTGCCTGCTGGGCGCTCGGCTTGCCGACGGCGGCCACTGGCAGTGCCAACGTCAACGATGCTCCTCCGGGGATGCACAGTTCGCGGCATACCAACCAGGAGACCTCAGCCCCAAAGTGCAGTGTATCCCCCGCTGCTAACGCCTGCGGCGCAGTAGCCTCGGCCATGAGCAGCACTTCGTCGGCATACCCATAGACCACCAGTTCCCCCTGTTCCTCGAATTTGTTGGGCAAGGGCCATTGCAACGGCCCTGTTGCAACATCGGCAGGTAGCTGCCACTCGACTTCGATGGGCAGGCCGGCATCGCCGCTAAAAAGCCAATAGGTGTGCCATTTCTCCTCCATCGTCAGCTCGATCCCCAACCGGAAAGACTGGCCGGGCGCTACGGCATCTACATCGGCCAAAAAATTGGCCTTCACCGGGTGATCGTCAGCATAGAGCTGCCCGCAGAGGACTACGGCGAGAAAAAGGATGAGATTGTACATGAGAGCCTCAAAGGATAGATAAGGAGACGTTGAAGTGGATGGATTCGTTACAGGTACAACGCCTAGCCCCTAGCACCGGTGCCCCTACGTCACCCGCCCAGCACGGCTTGGTGGAGTTGCTCCACGTCGATCAAGCGACAGTCGAAGCTAGCGGCAAAATCCACGAGTTGCTGGCCCTTGGCCATGGTGCCATCCGCGGTCATCACCTCGGACATGACAGCCGCCGGAAAAAGACCGGCTTGGCGGGCTAGCTCTACTGCGCCTTCGGTGTGCCCCTGGCGGCTGAGCAAACCCTCTGGGCGAGCTGCCAATGGAAATACGTGCCCGGGAATGACAATGTCCGTCGGGCCGGTATCCGGATCGAGGGCACACTGAATGGACGTGGCGCGATCGGCAGCCGAGACGCCGGTTTCAATCCCCTCGCGCGCATCAAAGGGCAGGCCGAAACGCGGGGTCGTCCAATCGGCATTGTGCGGCTCAATCAACCCCACGCCGAGCCGTGCTAGATGAGCCTCGGTCGTGGCCAAGTGCAGCAGACCGCGCGCCTCTTGCAGCATCCGATTTATCTTGGCGGTAGAAACGCGCTCAGCCGCTAAGATTAGGTCGCCCTCGTCTTCGCGCTCCTGCGCATCGACTAAGACTAGGAACTTCCCAGCGCGAAAGTCCGCGATCGCTTCGTCGAGCTGACAGAACATTTATTGCACCCGGTGCGCCATAAGCACCGCTTCGTCGAGTTCAATCCCCAAGCCAGGCGCGTCCGGCACCCGGATGTGGCCGTCTATTATGGTTTCTGCCGGACGCACCAACTCGCCGCGCCAATCCACCTCGCCAAACGCGTATTCGAGCACCGTGAAGTTGGCAACCGTCGCCGCCAAATGCACCCCAGCCATTGTCGATACCGGACCAGCCGGGCTGTGGGGCGCAATCGGCATCTGCGCTATTTCGGCCAGCGCGGCAATGCGCCGACATTCGGTAATGCCGCCAGCGTGTTTGACATCTGGCATCAGCACATCCACTGCTCCTTGGGCGATGTAGGGCCAAAAGCCCTCGCGACCGACAAGCGACTCTCCACCGGCAATCGTATGGCCCGAGTGCAGCCGCAACTGGCGCAGCGCATCGACCCGGTCGCGCGGCACCGGCTCCTCAAACCAGTAAAGATCGAGCGGACGCACTTTTTCGGCCACCTTAAAAGCCAAGGCCAAGTCAAAGCGCTGATGGCAATCCACCAGCAGTTCGATTTCGTCGCCAATGGCCTCCCGCGTCGCCACCAGCCGTGCGATCCCTTTATCCGCGTCGCGCTCGACTCCACCGCAATCCATCCGCCGCCAATGTACCTCGTCAAAAGGCGTGCTCTTGACGGCGCCAAAGCCGGCATCGACTGCCCGACGCGCTGCATCGGCAAACCCCTGTGTGCTGCGGTCGCGGGTGCCGCGATTGAGATTGGCGTACAATCGCACAGAGTCGCGCCGCTTGCCGCCCAACAAGCGCCAAGCTGGCACCCCGAGCGCCTTGCCGGCCAAGTCCCACAGCGCTTGGTCGACCGCGCTGTGCGCCGTGGCCCCGACGCGGCCGGTGTCGCCCGAAAAAATCGCCGATCCCCGCGCCATCTGTTCCCACAACACCTCTACTTGGGTTGGGTCCGCACCCACCAACCGCGGTCCCAGTTGCTCCAGCGCGGCCGCGACCAAGCCGTCGTTGCCGCTCTGGCTCGCTTCGCCCAGCCCACTCAGCCCGGCGTCGGTGTGAAGTTGGACGAAGATCCAAGTGCCGCGGTGCGACGCCGCCACCGAATGTAATTCCAAATGAGTAATTTTCACACGGTCTCTCCAGCGTAAAACTGCTTTCTCAGAAAACATAAAGAAGAGACGGCCTAGCCGCTACGCACAGAGGGGTTCGCGCGGTTCAACTGAGTGGTTATGTTCTTAGTCCGCGCCTTCTTTCCCCGGAGGTGAAAGCATGGATCTCTTCGACGCCGGACTGCGGGATCGCCAAGCGGCGGACCAACCCCTAGCTGCTCGCCTGCGACCGCGCACCTTAGACGAATACGTCGGCCAAGACCACATTCTCGGGCCGGGTCGCCTGCTGCGGCGCGCCATTGAGGCCGACCAGCTCTCCTCCCTGATTTTCTACGGCCCGCCCGGCACGGGCAAAACCACGCTCGCCGCGGTCATCGCTCACACCACCCGCGCCCATTTTATCTCCATCAACGCTGTCTTGGCCGGGGTCGCCGACATCCGCCAAGCCGTCGATGAAGCCGGCCAGTTGCGCAAGCTGCACAGCCGCAAAACCATCCTCTTTATCGACGAGGTCCACCGCTTCAACAAGGCCCAGCAAGACGCACTCCTGCCCTGGGTTGAAAACGGCACCATCATCCTCATCGGCGCAACCACGGAGAATCCCTACTTCTCGGTCAACCGCCCCCTGCTCTCGCGCAGCCGGGTTTTTCAGCTACAAGGCCTCAGTTCCGAAGCCCTTGCGCAAATCGCCCAACAGGCACTTACCGACTCGCGCGGCTACGACCATCTCCGCGTCGCCCTGCATCCCGATGCCCTCGCCCACCTGATCGACGTGGCCAACGGCGACGCCCGAGCTCTGCTCAACGCCCTGGAACTGGCAGTCGAAACCACCGACCCAGACACTCAAGGACGGATCGTCGTCGACCTAGCAGTAGCCGAGGAGTCCATCCAGCGGCGCGCCTTGCTCTACGACAAGGAGGGCGACTACCACTTCGACGCCATCAGCGCCTTTATCAAGTCCATGCGCGGCTCAGACCCAGACGCCACCCTCTATTGGTTGGCGCGGATGGTGTATGCCGGCGAAGACCCGCGCTTTCTCTTCCGCCGCATGCTCATCTTCGCCAGCGAGGACGTTGGCCTCGCCGACGAGCGCGCCCTTCAGGTTGTAATCGCCGCGGCTGAATCCTTCGACCGCATCGGCCTACCCGAGGGACGCTTCCCGCTGGCCCACGCCGCCTTATACTTGGCCACCGCGCCCAAGAGCAACTCAACTATGGCCTTCTTTGACGCGCTAGCAGTCGTGGAAAAAGAGCGCGAAGGCGAGGTACCCAATCACCTCAAAGATGCCAGCCGCGACAGCGAGGGCTTTGGCCACGGGGCTGGCTACCTCTACCCCCATGCCTACCGCGAGCACTGGGTTGCCCAGCAGTACCTGCCCGCCGGTCTGCAGGGCCGCATCTTCTACCAGCCCTCGGACCAAGGCCAAGAAAAAGACATCGGCGACCGCGTCCGCCAACGCCGCGAGCTACAGCTCGCCGCCATGCGCGAAGCAGAATCTGCCCCGACCGAGGTGCTGTCCCTATCCCCACCCGACCAAGCGCGCGACCAATGGCTCAAGCGCGCCAGCGGCGACGTTAGCGCCCAACTAGAGCGCACGCGCCAACGCCTCTTCGCCCCGCTTGCACTTGCGCGCCACCACCTCGTGCTCGACTTGGAGGCCGGCACGGGGCTGCTCACTTGGGAAGCCCTGCGGCGCGTGCCCGAAGGCGGCGTCTGGGCGCACACCAGCGACAAGATCGCAGCCGTGGCTCTGCACGAAACTTCCGCCCACCTAGCCGAAATCGAGCGGCCTCAAGTACTGCAAGGTCCACTTGTCACCCTCACCGACCAGATCGCCGACCACAACCCCGGCATCCTCTTTGACGCCATCGTCGGGCGCAATGCCCTCGGCGCGCTAGCACACAAGGAAGAAGTCGTCGCCGCTCTGCATCGTTACCTCGCCCCACAAGGCCACGTCAGCCTAGTCGAGACCCTCTCGCGTCGGTCGCAGCGTTTGTACCAGCTACTCGACTTACAGCAGCTCGGCGACCTAGGCGAGCGCCTCGTCGCCGCCGAAGAGACCATCTACGCCGCGCCCGACAACCCGCGAGTCAACTGGGATGCCGCAGATCTCAAACAAATGTTCGCGACCGCGGGCTTCGGCGCGGTGCAGGTGCGGGTGGAAGCGGTCCAATCGCAGCGGCACATCGAACCACGCCATCTCGCGCACTGGTTCAATCCCGGCGGCGAAAAGCGGCACACGTACGCCCACCATCTGACCCAGCATCTCGACGAAGGTGAACTGCGGCAGGTGCACAAGTTCTTTGAGCAGAGTTTGGCCAACCACACGGTGACCTGGACGACGCCTCAAGTATTTGTCGTGGCGGCAGGACGGCAAGGGAGCGATGCAGATGCAGCACCCAAGAATTGATTTCTGGCGTCTCACGGCTTACCTTATCCGCATCTCACCACCTCTAACCCGCCATAGACCATGATTGCCAAGCGCCTAACCTGTCTGCTTCTACTGGGCCTCAGCGCCTGTAGCACCACTGAAGAACAGGTCGTTGAACTTCTAGAACAAATGGCTGCTAACCCGGTGGATTCGCCTGCCTATCAGCAATCCATCGACGAATTGGCCGCCATTGGCCGGCCAGCCGCCCGCCAGCTCATTGCCCGCCTCAACCCCGACCTGTACCTCGGCGAGAACTACCGCGAGTTCCGCGACGAACAGGAAAAGCTCCGCATCGGCTGCGCCCGAGCCCTAGGCCACATCAAGCCGCGCGGAGCCACGGCCGCGCTCAAGGACCGAATCACCACCGCTTACACGAACCGCGAGCGCATCGCCTGCCTGTGGGCCATGGGCCAAGTCGGCTACGTCCAAGCGGGCGTGGATGCAGCCAAAGTCCAGCTCGAAGACGAAGACCCCATCATCCGCATCCACGCGGCTATTGCCCTGCTCAAGATGGACGACGAGCTCGGCACCAGTGAGATCGAAGCGGCCCTAGCCAGCAGCGACTCGGAGTTAGCCCAAACCGCCCTGCAAGGGCTAGAGGAATCCGGCTACTTCGGAGTCCCGCTGCTCGTGGAGTTGAGCGACCACGCCGGTCCTCACCAAGCTGCGCTGCGCTCGGTGATAGCCAAGGTCAAAGACCAACTCGTCGCCCAGCTAGGGGCCGAAGAGCCTGTCCACCGTCAGCGCGCTGCGCAAGCTCTCGGCTACATCGGCGACGAGGGCTCAGCGACTGCCCTAGCCGACCTGCTGGAAGATCCCAGCAATCAGGTGCGCTTCAGCACGGCCGCTGCCCTAGCCACCATGGAACGCAGCCGGGGCATTGAATTCCTCTTTGAGGCTCTGCGCAACACTGACTCCATCCTCCGCGCCAATGCCGTCAAGTTTCTCACCAATGTCCAGCAACAATCCGGTGCCGTCGAATCGCAACTCATAGCTGCCCTCAGCGATGAGGATCCGCTCGCCCGCGCGGGCGCAGCACAAGTCTTGGGCCAAGCGCGGGTGCAATCCGCCCTCAGCGCTCTGCTGGCAGCCACCATGGACGAAGTCGCCGACGTGCGCGCCAATGCGGCCATTGCCCTCGGTCACATCGGCGGCGACCAAAGCCGCGCCCAGCTCGAAAAATTGCGCCACGACAGCGACGCCACCGTTTCCTACTACGCCGAGTGGGCCTTAGGTCAACTCGGATCGAGTTGACCCTAACCCCCCTTTTTCGCGCCATGCAAAATGCAATCTGCCTGTTGTTCATCCTCTTGGCCCTGCCGCCATTTGCCGCGCCCGGCCGCGCCGGCGAGACGCCCGAAACCCTCATCATCCGCCAAGCCCTCGCCAACGACATCTCCGGGTATCGCCGAGCTGATACCGAGCTAGCTCTCAAGGCGTATCACCCGCATTTCGTCGCCTATCAAGGCCATGCCAACGGCGACCCTCGTGCTTGGACAGTTCTGCACGAAAACCGCGATGCGTTTGCCGGCCAATTAGCTGCAGACCTCAGCGCCCAACGCTACGAGGTCACGCGCACGGTTCCCTTTATCGCAGTGCGCACAACCCACGCCATTGCCACCAGCGTGGACTCCGGGCGCGTCGTCGATCGCCAGACTAGCGAAGCCAAGCCACTTGTCGTCCACCGCTTCTGGACCTTTCTCAAGGAAGAGGACGACTGGCTGGCCACGAGCATGGTCGCGGATTTGGGCGACACGCTGTTGCCCGTGGCTGGCACGCCCGCCAACAGCGAAATCGCCGAGCTGTTGCAGCGCGAAAGCCAAGCGTGGGAAGCGGGCAGCGGCATTCTCGGCTTCTTCGACGCCAACTTTACTGGCTACGAAGCCTTGGGCGCTTTCAAGCCAGCCTCCTACAAAATCGCCTTCAGCGGCAGCGAGGAACTGGGGAAGTGGCTCGACAAGCGGCTACCCTACGTGCAGTACGACCTCGACCGCAAAGTGCTCCATACGGCCATAGGCCCTGGCGGCGACGAAGCATTGGCCGTCACGCACGAAAAAGTGGCCGTCGGGCACGTCAAAGGACCGGCCAAACACCACAAGGAACGCTACGTGTTCTGGACGCTGAGCCGCCGCTCCGGCTCGTGGAAAGTCACCAACATGGTCTTCGACTTGGGGCTGGAACTTTCCGACTAACCCATGGAAAAACTGGTCTGGCTACTGGTCTTTACCGTCGGCTACTGGTCGTACTGCATCTTCTGGGGCGTCAAAGGAGCCCGCCGGGCTAAGACGGCCTCGGATTACTTTATCGCCGGCCGCGGCATCGGCCTGTGGGTCTTTGTGCTGGCCGCCACTGCCACCTCCTTTAGCGGCTGGACCTTCGTCGGTCACCCTGGCACCATCTACAACGTCGGCCTGCCCTACGCTTTTGCCTCCTTCTACGCCATCACCATCCCCTTCACCGGGGTGTTGTTCCTCAAGCGCCAGTGGCTTCTGGGCCAGCGCTTTGGCTATATCACGCCGGGCGAGATGTTCAGCGACTACTACCGCACAGATGCGATGCGCTTCCTCACCGTCATCGTCGCGCTCGTCTTC
>JAPOYQ010000041.1:13523-17825 GCA_026706505.1 Gemmatimonadota bacterium | reverse complement strand
CGAGGAAGATCTGAGCTTCATCATGAAATACGACGGCGAAGTCCGCCAAACGATCCTGCTCACCCAAGGTGAGTTGCATCTGGAAACTATCGTTAGCCGCCTTAAAGAACGCTTTAGCGTGGAGATCGATATGGAGGTGCCGCGAATTCCTTATCGAGAAACGATCCGCGGCAACGCCGATGCGCAATACCGGCACAAGAAGCAGTCGGGCGGACGGGGGCAGTTTGGCGAAGTGTTTCTGCGCATTGCTCCCAAGGGACGCGGTGAAGGTTTTGAGTTTCTCAACGAGGTCGTCGGCGGTAATATCCCGAGCAACTTCATTCCTGCGGTGGAAAAGGGCATTGTCGAAACGCTGAGCGAGGGGCCAGTGGCCGGTTACCAAGTCATTGATGTGGCTGTTACCGTGTACGACGGCAAGCACCACGCAGTAGACTCGGACGAAGTTTCTTTTAAACTAGCCAGTTCCCACGCTTTTAGGGACGCCTTCCTCAAGGCCAAACCGATCCTGCTAGAACCTATTTACCAGCTAGAGATTACAGTGCCCGAGGAATTTATGGGCGACGTAATGGGCGATCTCTCTTCGCGACGGGGTCGGATCAGCGGTATGGACACATCAGGCCATTTCCAAGTCATCCATGCCGAGGCCCCCTTAGCGGAAATAGACCGTTACGCGACGTCGCTACGCTCAATGACGCAGGGTAAGGGATTCCACGCACAGCGATTCGACCGCTACGAGGACGTCCCCGGCGATATCATGGCTAAGATCATTGAAGATTCGCAGAAGGCCAAGGGAAGAGAAGCGGCGTAAGCGGCTTCTCCCATTCGTTGTAAAGGGCGGTCGGCCAAAGCGGTCGACCGCCCTTCGCTTTTTGGATTGCGCGGGTTTTTTTATCTTAATAAAGTCATAGAAACAGTCGATTTTCCCCGAGCACTGCTCCTGTTTTGAGGAGTGTGAGTACGCGCGGGGATTGGCAAGGAGATAAAGCCGATGTCCGGCCACTCCAAGTGGAGTACAATCAAACGCAAAAAAGGTGCTAACGACGCCAAGCGCGGCAAAATCTTTACTAAGTTGATCCGCGAGCTTTCCGTGGCCGCCCGCAGTGGAGGAGACGAGGGATCTAATCCGAGTTTGCGCACGGCAGTCCAGAATGCCAAAGCGGCCAATATGCCCGCGGCAACCATTGAGCGCGCCATACGTCGCGGTACCGGCGACGAGCCGGGGGTGATATACGAGGAGGGACTCTTTGAAGGCTATGGTCCCGGTGGGGTGGCCATCATGGTCGAGACCCTATCGGACAACCGCAACCGCACGGTTTCCGAAATTCGCCACGTATTCACGAAGTACAACGGCAACCTCGCAGAGAGTGGGGCAGTAGCTTGGATGTTTGAACACAAGGGCGTTATCGAAGTGGACAAAGCCCATGTTTCCGAAGACGACCTCCTATTGGCGGTCGTAGATGCGGGAGGCGAGGATATCCAAGACGGTGACCAAGTCCACGAAGTAACGACCACGGTTGCCGATCTGGAGCTGGTTAAAAAAGCACTGGAGAACAACGGCATTGCCTTCGCCCAAGCGACGTTGGCTTGGATGCCCAAAAGCGAAAATGTGCTCGAAGTACAAGGCGAAGAGGCCGAGAAAATCATCCGCCTCCTCGAAGCATTAGAGGATCTAGACGACGTACAGAAGGTCTTTTCCAATTTCGATCTCCGCGAAGACGAGCTCGAAAAACTCATCGCTCAGGCCTAGTGGGTCTCCGCTTTGCTTGTCGTTGGGGTAGATCCTAGCAGCACGAGCACTGGCTACGGCTTTGTCGAATATAGCAAGCGCAAGGTCCGCTATGTTGCCTGTGGCTGTATCCGCCCCAAGGAAGATGCGTTCGAGGATCGGCTGGTGTACATGTTCGACGAGATGACGCGGCTCATCGACGAATACGCCCCAGACGAGGGCGCGATCGAAACCACGTTCTTCGGCAAGGATGCCACCGCGGCGGCCAAGCTGGGCCAAGCGAGAGGCGTCCTGATTATCGCCATGCGCAAAGCCGACTTGCCCATTGCTCACTATGCGCCGACGATGGTTAAAAGATCGGTGACCGGAAATGGCCAAGCGACCAAGCAACAGGTCCAGTTCATGGTAGCCCGCACCTTGGGTCTGAAGGAACGGCCCAAACCCCTCGATGCATCAGACGCCTTGGCTATCGCGCTATGCCACACCCAGCAGTCCGGCCGGGTTTTAAGCGAGGGCCGAGGACAGCGCAAGCCCGAGATAGAGGCCTTGCTCAGCCGCATGGTCCGGCGTTAGGTATAGCCGTGATAACACACCTGCGCGGAACACTCCTGTCCAAATCACCTACCCATGCCGTCGTCGACGTCGGGGGCGTGGGGTATGGCTTGGCCATATCCCTGATAACTTTCGACCAACTACCCCCAGCCTCCGAGGCGGTCCATTTGTCTACCTATCTCTACGTGCGCGAAGACCGCATGGAGCTTTTCGGTTTTGCCAATGAGGAAGAGCGGGAGATATTCGAGTTGCTGATCGGCGTTTCGGGCATCGGTCCCCATTCGGCGTTGACCGTGCTGTCGGGCATGACCCTGCGCGATTTACAGGAGGCCATCTTACAGGAGCGCGTAGCCGAACTGACGGCGATCAAGGGCATTGGTCGCAAGACCGCAGAACGCTTGGTACTCGATCTAAAGGACAAAGTCCGCGCGAGTGTCCCGGCGACCGGCGAAGCGGCCTCGGAGGCCAAACCTGGCGCAACCGACGAAGCGGCAAAGGCTCTGATGACGTTGGGGTACGCAGCACCTGCCGCTCGCCAAGCGGTGCGCAAGGCCGTCGAAAAGCACGGCACTGATCTGAGTGTGCAACAGCTAATCAAACTGGCTCTCAAGGAACGCTGAAGGCTCGGCTATGGACCATCGACCCACAGATCCTAGTGGCGGAGACGACGACCTTCAGTTCGACAATACACTGCGTCCTCAGTCCCTTGCCGAGATGCTGGGCCAAGAAAAGACCAAGCAACAGCTCGGCATTGCCATTGAAGCTGCCCGGCAGCGCGGTGAAGCCATGGATCACGTGTTGCTGTACGGTCCGCCCGGTCTGGGCAAGACGACGCTTTCGTATGTGATCGCCAAAGAGCTAGGCGTTGAAATCTATCCCACGTCAGGGCCTTTGCTCGAGCGTCCGAGCGACTTGGCTGGCATGCTCACGACCATGGAGCCACGCGACGTGCTCTTCATCGATGAGATTCACCGCGTCAACCGCGTGGTCGAGGAATACTTGTACTCGGCGATGGAGGACTTCAAAATCGATATCATCATCGACCAAGGCCCGGCGGCTCGCTCAGTCAGTGTACCACTGGAACCTTTTACCTTAATCGGGGCCACGACGCGCCAGGGCCTGTTGACTTCGCCGATGCGCGCGCGATTTGGGCTCAATGCCCACCTCGACTACTACTCAGTCGCCGAACTCGCAGCGATCGTCAAGCGCGACGCTCGCCTGCTGAACTTATCGGTTTCAGAGTCGGGCGCGATGGAAATTGCCCGTCGCTCCCGCGGCACGGCGCGGATTGCCAAGCGCTGGCTGCGCCGCGCGCGCGATTTTGCCCAAGTGGAAGGCGAAGGCGAGATCGATGCCGAGGTGGTGCAAAAGGCACTAGTCATCCAAGATGTCGACGAGATGGGACTCGATAAGATGGATATCACGTTGCTGCGGGCCATTATTGAAAAATTCAACGGCGGCCCGGTCGGCCTGAGCAATCTAGCGGCCACAATCGGCGAGGAGGCCGAAACAATCGAGGAAGTGGTCGAGCCTTATTTGATCAAAGAAGGGTTTATTAAGCGCACTCCCAAGGGCCGCATGGCTATGCCGCGAGCTTGGGAGCGCCTCGGCCTCGAGCCACCGCCAAGCCCCGGCGAGCAATTGGAGCTTCTATGAGCGCGCATGGCCGCGATGTGATTCTGGCGTTGGACACGGCTACCCCGGTCGGCAGCGTGGCGCTCTGCGCGGCAGAAGGGATCGTCGTCAGCCGCTATTTTGATGTGGGATTGCAGCATTCACAGCGGCTGTTCAACGAAGTAGAGGCAGCACTAGAGGCAGCGGACATGGATGTCGAGGGAGTGCGAGCCACAGCCGTCGCGATTGGACCCGGGTCGTTTACGGGCTTGCGGATCGGGCTGAGCGCAGCGAAGGGCTTGTGTTTGGCCGCGGGCAAGGATCTAGTGACGGTTTCAACGCTGGAAGCACTGGCTGCCCGTCTGCCCTTTGCTCGCCTCCCCGTTTCCACTGTTCTCGACGCGCGCAAG
>JAPOYQ010000041.1:0-13510 GCA_026706505.1 Gemmatimonadota bacterium | reverse complement strand
CTATGCCGCGCTCTACGACACGTCGACGGGCGTGCCGGTCGAATTGGTACCGCCCCGGGCCATCGCGCCAGAGCAGTTAGCCCAAGAGCGGGCCAACGCAGCGACGATTTACACCGGAGACGGAGCCACGGCCTATCGGGATCTGTTGGCGGACAATTCGGCCGCGCAATTTGCCCCCCTGCCTTGCGCTCGTCCCGACGCCGGGACTATTGGCTGGCTAGCTCTGTCCAAGCTGGAGAAAGGCCAGACTGCGGACTTGGATTCAGTGGAACCTGAATACTTGCGCTCGCCCGATGCTCGTCCCCTAGCGCGGGCATGAGCGACGAGAGTCGCTTCGTTCCGCTAGGGCTGATCCACCTACCTCGCTTGATGGAGATTGAGCGTGGCTCTTTCGCCAGTCCGTGGAGCGCGGCCGATTTTTGCTATTTACTTGCAGATAGAGATGCCCTGTGTTTGGGGCTTTTGCACTGCGGCGAGCTGATCGGCTATGCGCTGGGTTATTTCGCTAGCCGCGATTTTCACCTCGCGAGCCTCGCAGTGGTTCCGGCGTATCGGAACCAAGGATGGGGTGGGCAGTTGTTGTTGCGGATATTGCGCTTGGCTTCAGAGCAAGGCGCTAGTTGTTGTGCGCTCGAGGTGCGCTCGACAAATCGGGCCGCGCGGGCGCTCTACCGCAAGGCGGGGTTCCGGACCGTAGGGCGGCGGGCGGCGTACTACAGCGATCCCCCAGACGACGCCGTCTTAATGGAATGCAACATAGAGATTTTGTAATTTATTTATTATACTCTAACTCTTTCTAGCACAATAACTGCCGAAGCCCATAACAGTAGAAGAGGGATGCGATGGCTGAAGTAATTCTGAAGAATATCCGCAAAGTATACGACAAAGACGTGGTGGCGGTGGACGACGCCAATATCGAAATCAAGGACAAAGAATTTGTGGTACTCGTCGGCCCTTCGGGTTGCGGTAAGTCCACGACGCTGCGGATGATTGCTGGACTTGAGGAAATCACCGCCGGCGAGATTTCGATAGATGGGACGATCGTCAACGATGTGCCCCCCAAAGACCGCGACATCGCCATGGTCTTCCAGAATTACGCGCTCTACCCGCACATGAGCGTCTATCAAAACATGGCCTTTGGGCTTAAGCTGCGGAAATATCCCAAAGACGAGATTGAGGCGCGAGTGCAAGAAGCGGCTGATATACTCGGCATCCAAGACTTGCTAGAGCGCAAGCCCAAAGCGCTTTCAGGAGGTCAGCGCCAGCGCGTGGCGGTGGGGCGCGCCATCGTTCGCAAGCCCAAGGTATTCCTCTTTGACGAACCGCTCTCCAACCTCGACGCCAAGCTGAGGGTGCAGATGCGCACCGAGATCAGCAAGTTGCACACCCGCCTAGGGGCCACCATGGTGTACGTAACACACGACCAAGTCGAGGCCATGACCATGGGAGACCGCATAGTGGTCATGCGCGATGGCCTAATCCAGCAGATCGACAAACCTCTCCATCTCTACAACAAACCCGTCAACCAGTTCGTCGCCGGCTTTATCGGCAGCCCTTCCATGAACTTCATCCGCGGTACGCTATCCTCCAATGGCAGCGGGATAGTCTTCGACGAAGGCAATGTGCAACTCGCCCTGCCCACCGGCCACGGCGATCAGCTAGGCAGCCACTTGGGTCAGGAGGTGACGCTGGGCATTCGCCCGGAAGACATCCACGACCCGGATACCATTGGCCGCAATGTCGAGACCGTGGAGATTACGGCCAAGGTCGAAGTGGTCGAACCCATGGGCAACGAGGTCTTCCTCAACCTGACCACCGGCAAGACCGCTTTTGTTGCGCGCGTCGATCCGTTGCACATGCCGCAAGTTGACCAAACGGTGCGGTTGGTCATCGAGATAGACAAAGCCCACTTTTTTGCTTTGGACAACCAAGAGAGCCTGTTGCAGAAATAGGGATTGGCTTGGACAGCACGGGCGGCACCCCGCACTCCGGGGAGTTCAACGATCTGGCTCGTCGAGACCGGGCTGGGGCCGTGGCCGCAGCTTGGCTCGAATCGGGCCGCATTCCCCATGCGGTTCTCATCTGCGGGGCCGAGGGAACCGGTAAACGGCGTTTTGCGCTCGCGTGGGCGAAAGCCCTGCTGTGCACTGGCAGCGGACCTTTCGCCTGCAACTGCTGCCCGAACTGCCGCAAGGTCGCCTCGCTCATACATCCCGACCTCCACACCGCATTGCCGCTGGCTCCTCGCCGAGGCAAGCAGAGGCTTTCGCTTGCAGACTTGCGCGATTCCGTAGTGGAGTACGTCCACGACGCGGGTGCAACTCTGCCTAGTAACGCCAATATCGCGGTTGAGCACCTGCGTCAGTTGCAAAGAGAACTGGCGTTTGCACCGACGGAATCTCCGCGCAAGGTCGGCCTGATCTTCGCCGCCGAGCGGATGCACCCGGCGGGTGCCAATTCGCTGCTCAAGCTCTTGGAAGAGCCTCCAGCCCGGGCTGTCGTCGCGTTGGTTTCGGCGGCACCAGAGCGCCTCCTGCCCACCGTGCTCTCGCGCTGCCAGCGCATGATTTTGAGTCCCCTAGATGCAGCGACCTTGCGGGCGCAGCTCGAACAAGAGGGCGTGTCTGGGGAGCGTTTGGAACTGGCCGTGCGCATGGGGGCTGGCTCGTTGCAGCAGGCCAAAGAGGTGGCTGCCGGGGAGTTTGACGGAACGCGGCAGTTGGTAGAGTCGTTTCTTAGTGGTGGCTCGGAGCAGCGGGACGAGGTCTATTGGAGCGTCCTCGAGGAGTTGGGGGGGGACCGGGGGCAGTTAGAGCGTTTTTTGCGAGTCTGCGATCTGTATCTACGGGATCTTTTTCTGTTGGCGCACGGCCGCGACGCATCCATCGTTCAAGTAGATCGGCGTCCTTATTTAGAAAACCTGCTAGAGAAAATAAACGCTGCCGGAGCTTCCTTAGAGATCGACCGCGCAGCCGAGACCTTGGGGCACAACGCTAGTCCGCAGTTAGTGCTGACTGACTTGTGGCGCGGCTTGCGCCGTGGGGGGTCAGCACTGGTGCCTCCGCCCGACCCGAGCTTGGCGAGGACACGGCGTTGGTAAACGCCCACCGACCGCGGCCGCGTTTTGCCCAGCACTTCCTCGTCGCTCGGGATGTTATAGAAGCTATTGCAGGCCTAGTGCGCCCGGCCGCTGGCGAAGTGGTCTTAGAAATCGGCCCAGGTCGGGGCGCGTTGACCGAAGTGCTGCTCGCTTCTGTGGGGCGCCTAGTGGCCGTGGGAATTGACCGCGATTTGGCAGCCCTGTTGCGCGCACGCCAAGGCGCGTGCAGGCTGCACTTGATCGAAGGAGATATTCTGCAAGTCGATCTCGGGGAGATCTTGCGGACCGCGGACGGGCACCGGCTGCTGATTGTCGGCAATCTTCCCTACAATATCACCGCTCCGCTGATCTTTCACCTTCTCGCACACGCCGATTGTATCAGCCGTGCCATCGTCATGGTCCAACGCGAAGTGGCTCAGCGCTTGGTCGCTAGCCCCGGTTCAAAAGATTACAGTTTGCTGTCAGTGCTGGTGGCTATGAGCGCTGAAGTGGAGATGCACTTGCAGGTGGGGCGCGAATGCTTTCGGCCTGTGCCGGCGGTGGATTCGGCCGTAGTCGAGCTATGCTTTGCACCCAAATCCCGCTACGCAGTAGAGGACGCAGACTGTTTCGATCGCTTGGTGCGCCGAGCCTTTGGCCAGCGGCGCAAGATGCTGCGCAATTCGCTCCTCGGTCTCAATCCCGAGGGCGGGCGGCCTTGGCTGGAAGAGTTGGGCCAGCAGACTGGGATCGAACTAACGCGCCGCCCGGAGGAATTGTCGATAGAGGAATTCATCCGGCTGAGCGACGCCTGCTCGCGCTTGGGAAAGGAGAGGCCGTGAAACCGGTCTTGTGGCACGTGGTTTGGCTCGTCTTGGTCGCATGGGCGGCGGCCGATGCGCAGTACAGGCTCAGCTTCAGCCGTTCCAGTTCCCGAACCTCTTGGAGTCCCTCGTTTCCTAGCTGGAGCTACTCGACGCCCGTGCGGTTTTCGGCGGTGGGGGACTCGACTTCCAAGCTGACGATTAACGCATCGGCGAGCATGGGATTTACCCTCGACGATCGCAGCAGTGGCAAGAGTTGGCAGGACAAAGCCTCGGGCCGATCTTCGATCAGCTATCCCATTCTCGGTCCGAAGGCCACCATCAGACTCAGTGCCAACATGAGCACGAGCAACTCAACGCTACACAAGCAGAAGACACGCCGTCAGTCCTTTAACTTTGGATTTAGGTCCAAGCCGTTAAGCAGTGGCCCATTCAAGAACCTGAATGCCAGCCTGACCCCAAGCCTAGTCTCTGCCACCCGCGCGAGCCGCGCCAACCTCGACAGCACCATCAAGGAGACCGGGATCCGCTACAATGCTTCGCTGGGGGTCTCGCCTGAAATCGAAATTGCGGGCAAGAAGCTGAACAACTCGATTTCGCTGAGCAAAACGGACGATACACTCGAGCACAACAAGGATCGCAGCGAGAGGATGAGCGGTAACGTGAGCTATACCTTTCCCGGGGAGGTGCGCATCGGCCTGAGGATGTCTGAGAACCGTTCTCAGCGGGGTCTCACGCGCGCCGTCATCAGCGAGAATATGGCGGGGGAAGCCGTGTTGCGCGATACGATGGTCAGTGCTGAGTTATCGGAAACGCGCGGCACCAGCCTGTCTTCCAGTGTGGAGTTCGACCTAGGGCTATTCAAGATCAAAAACCGCGCCTCTTATAGTCAGAACGAGCGCACCAACACCGCTAATGCGGCCCAAGACTTAAACAACCGCTTCTTCGGGACCGACCGCCTCAGCGAAAACTTTAGTTGGGACGCGTCACTTTCGGGCAAGCTAATCGAGAAGTTGGTCGTCAACACCAGCGTCCGTTTCAAAGGCAGCGATGCGCGCAGGCTGGCGGTGCGGGTGCTTGATACTAGCCGTTGCGCCAGTCACTTCACGCGCTCGGCGGATGGAACGTGTCGCGATCCAAGCTCCGACCTTAGCGACCGCAACTTCTTTCTCAACGGCTCGCTCAACTGGCCTTTGGCTGATGGGCACTCGTTGCGGCTGACGACTTTCGGCGAGATCAAACGCTCGGAAAACCCCGGGAGACCAGAGCAGGACCGCGACACCTTCAACAACAGCGTGAGCCTCAGCTATAACGGCACCCTGCGCTCGGGAGCCAAACTCAACGTCGACCTCAAAAACAGCTTTTTGCATCGCGTGAACTTGCACGCCAAACGCGCTGGAGACAACGCGCGCAACCGCGACATCTCGCTCAATCTTGGCACCAATTACGAGCGCTTAGGCGCGTCCTTTTCGCACAGATTCAGCGTTTCTGCGCGGCGCACCATTTACGACTTTGATCGCCAAGTCAATCGCCGCGAGTTGTCGCGCGAAAGCAATATTCGCCGCGGCTGGAGTATGCGGCACTCGCTCCAGCGCAAGATCCTAGAGGCCCTTGCTCTCAACACGAGTTACGAGTATAAAGCTGATGATTTCGGCACCTTAATCGCGGAAAACGGTGCCCAAATCGTCGAAGAGGAGAATGCCAAACACTCCGTCCAATTCGGTATGACGTACTCGGCCAGTTCCGACTACTCGGCCAGCGCGAGCTACGCCTATCGGTTCGACCGCGAGTGGGGGTACGAATACTCCATGCTCGCACCGTCGCGCTTCCTCAACCGCCGCAATACACACCGAACGCTGAGGGCGACCTTCAACTACAATCCGGTCGGCAGCAACAACAAGCTGACCTTGACGGGCAGCCGCAGCCATCAGCGCAGTGGCACGTTTAACAGCTTTAATGCGTCCTATACGCGAGCGCTGTAATAGCTTCTTAACACTGGTAACAGTTTAGCAGTGGTGTTACCTTAACTAATCGCATACTTATTCGAGGAGATTTTCTACATGCCCCTGCCCAAATGCGATAAAATCTGGTTCAATGGCCAATTGGTCGATTGGGACGACGCCAAAATCCACGTGCTTTCCCATGTAGTACACTATGGCTCGAGTGTCTTTGAAGGCATTCGCTGTTACGAGACGGAGAAAGGCTCGGCCGTATTCCGTCTCGACGAGCACGTCAACAGGCTATTTGATTCCGCCAAGATCTACCGCATGGAAATTCCCTATACGCGCGAGCAGATCAAAGAAGCCATCCTCGAGACGATCCGCGTCAATCAGCTCGCGGCTTGCTATATCCGCCCAGTCGTCTTCCGCGGCTATGAGAACTTGGGAGTTGATCCGATGGGATGCCCGGTTGACGTAGTGATCGCCGTTTGGGAGTGGGGAGAGTACCTCGGAGAGGCGGCGCTCAAAAACGGCGTTTCGGTCTGCACCTCGTCGTGGAATCGCATGGCCCCGAATACGTTTCCCGCTTTGGCCAAGGCCGGCGGCAACTACCTCAATTCGCAACTCGTGCGGATCGAAGCCAATGCGAACGGCTATGACGAGGGAATTGTCTTGGGCACGGATGGGTTGGTGAGCGAGGGCAGCGGCGAGAATATCTTTGTCATCAAGAACGGCTCGATCTACACGCCCGAGTCGTGTTTTGCCATCCTGCCGGGCATTACCCGCCACACCGCCATTACCCTGATACGCGATCTAGGGATGCGAGTCGAGCAGCG
This sequence comes from Gemmatimonadota bacterium, assembly GCA_026706505.1. The sequence goes on along the minus strand of JAPOYQ010000041.1, from coordinate 6,831 downwards.
CGGGATTCCGCGCGAGTTCCTCTACATCGCCGATGAGGTGTTCTTCACTGGTACGGCCGCCGAAATTACGCCGATCCGAGCCATAGACCAAGTGCAGGTCGGCTGTGGGAAGTGCGGGCCGATCACCGCGCAGATACAAGACGCCTTTTTCGCTGTGGTTCGCGTCGAAGTCGAGGATCGGCACGGATGGTTGACCTTCGTGTGATGGATTTGGTATTAGCTCGTACAAAAGGGAAAAAGATGCCGAAAATTAGAATGTCTATAGTGGCCGCTTGGTTGGCTATCTGCATTGTCGGCCATGCCGCCGCTGAAGAGGAATCATGGGAAATAGTGCAGGAAATTCTCATGAGTACCAAAGATATCGTCGTGCTCGACGGCACCGAGCAGGTACCGCCGCGCTACGAGGAAGAAGAAGCGCCGACCCACGGCGACTGGATGGTGCGCCACATGCTGTCCGACCCCGAGAAACTCAATCCGTACACCTCCAGCGATGCCGGTGCCAGCCAGGTGTTGGAGGTTATCTTTGAGAGGTTACTCGACGCCGACCACGATCCGCCGTACAACCTGCGGGGTTGGGTGGCCGTTGATTATCCTGAAGTTGCCGCGGACAAACTTGCGTACACGTTTGAGTTGCGCGACGGGGTTTACTTCTCGGACGGCAAGCCGCTGACGGCTGCGGACGTCGTCTTCAGTATGAAAGTTATCCACAACCCCCAAGTACTAGCGCCGCATCTGCGCAACTACTATGCTACCGTGCAAGACGTGCAGATCGTGGGGACGAACAAGGTCCGCTTCCTTTGCCGCGAGCCTTATTTCCGCAATGACCTGATCTTGGGTGGCTTCTACATCCTGCCCAAGCATTTCTACGACCCGGAGGGGCTGATGGATCCCGTCGAGTTCAAGAATTTGGTAGATGGCTCTTGGGAGGCGGGGCCGCACAAGGATCGGATCGAGCGCTTTGCCCAACAGTTCAACCAAAATTTCAATCGCAAGGCCCTCGGGTCGGGGTCGTACCTGATTGAAGATCCAGAGCGCGATTTGGTCACCCAGCAGAAAGTCGTGCTGACGCGGAATGAAAACTACTGGGGTCGGGATATAGAGGAGTTGTTGCCATCCGGCTTCGTCGATAAGGTGGTCTTTAAGATCATCAACAATACCGATGCGGCGTTCATCGAGTTGACTAACGGCCATCTTGACTACCACGGCTTACGTCCTCTGGAGTTCAAGGAAAAGAGCTGGTCGGACGACTTTAACCGCCGCTTCCTCAAAGGCGTTAGCTACTCCAGTGGATATCTGTACATCGGGTGGAACAACAACCATCCAATCTTCGGCGATAAGCGGGTGCGCCAAGCCATGACCTATTTGACCGACCGCGAGGGCATGGTGGAGAACATCATGTTCGGTTTGGCCGAGACGGTGGAGGGGCCGATCAACAAGTTCCGTCCCGAATACAACCACGACCTCGTGCCGTACACGTACGATCCCGACCGCGCCCTCGACTTGCTGGCGGAGGCTGGCTGGGCAGACGCCGACGAGGACGGCATTCTCGACAAGACCATCGATGGGGAGCTGGTGCCATTTCGCTTTGAGATTTTGATCAACTCGGGCAACCAGCTCCGCAAAGACATCGCTCTGACGGTGCAATACGAACTGCAGGATATCGGCATTGACTGCCAAGTGCGCGAGCTAGACTGGTCAATCTTTCTGCAAAAGGTCAAGGGCAAAAATTTCGACGCAATGGTGTTGGGTTGGACCGGCAGCTTGCGCTTTGCTCCCGACGCTTACCAGATCTGGCATTCCTCGCAAACAGTGGAGAACGGCTCCAACCACGTGAGCTTTATCAACGACGAAGTTGACAACATCTTAGAGACCTACCGCCGCGAGTTCGACATAGACAAGCGCATCGAACTCTACCGCCGCTTTCAGGAAATCCTGCATGAGGAACAGCCATACACCTTCATGTGGAAGTCGCGCTCTCCCCAAGCCTACAGCCGCCGCTTCAGTGGCGTCACTTGGTATCCCCCCGGCGTCCGCTTGCAAGACTGGTGGGTCGCGCAGGAAGAGCAGATGTACTAACAGGGAGCGTCCGTGTCCTCCACAGACGCCCTTCGCTGGGAGAGCCACCCCCTGCGCCGGGAGAGGCCGGCAAAGTCGATACTGCTAGTCGCTCTCATCGTCGCTTCCTCAGCGGCGGCTGCTTTTGGTTTTGAGCATTGGTTCTACGGGATATTTTCACTGGGAGCATTGACCGCCTCGTTGTCGCGCTATTTCTTTCCTACGTACTACGTGCTCGACGGCGAAGGAGTCAGCAGCGAACACCTCGGCTTTAAACAGCGCCGTTCTTGGGTGGAATTCCGTCGAGCAGATGAGCATCGGGACGGTATTTTTTTGCGCCCGTCCGCCCGCCCGGGTCGGCTAGATTCCTTTCGCGGCGTTTTCTTGCGGTTCGATAAAAACCGCGAAGAAGTCGCGCGTTTCGTCCGGTGCCATGTTCCAAGTCAATAGCTTAAAAGCGCGGTGGCGGCACGCTTTCGCCCTTGAAGACCCGGAGGCAGGTTGGTCTGAGGAAGAGCGCGCGCTCGCCGAGCGGCTGGCCGAGTTTCTAGTGCGTCGCCGCATGGGAGCGGCCGCGTCCATGGCGTTGGAGGCTTGCCGCCCCCTCAATTTTTTGGGTAGCCAAGCCCTGACCTTTTTGTCCCCATTTGCCACGCTGGTTTTTTCGCGCGACGAGTACCAGCGCTTTACGCGCATGTTGGAGCGACGCCAGTGCATAGACTTACTTGCGGAGGCCATTGCCCAGCGCGAAAGCCAAAAGCATGGATAACCTCAACGTAGTTATCGCCACAGACTGCGGCAGTACGACGACCAAGGCGATCTTGATCGAAAAGAAGGACGAAGGGTATCGCCAGACCTTTCGCGGCGAGGCCCCGACCACGGTCGAGGCCCCTTTTGAGGACGTCACCCGGGGGGTGCTCAATGCCATTCAGGAGGTCGAGGAGCTTTCCGGCCGGCAGATCCTCGATGGCGAGCGGATTATCACGCCGGCAGGCGGCGATGTTGGGGTCGATATCTACATCTCGACGAGCAGTGCGGGCGGCGGGTTGCAGATGGTGGTGGCCGGCGTGGTGCTGGCAATGACCGGCGAGAGCGCGCAGCGTTGCGCCTTGGGTGCTGGGGCGATCGTCATGGACGCGCTCGCTGCCAACGACGGGCGCTTGCCGCACGAAAAAATAGAGCGCATCCGCCAATTGCGTCCCGATATGGTGCTGCTGTCGGGCGGTACGGATGGCGGCACCGTCAGCCACGTGGTCGAACTGGCCGAATTCATCAGCGCGGCCGATCCCAAGCCCCGCTTTGGCGCGGATTTTAAGTTGCCGATTATTTTTGCGGGCAATGAGGACGCGCGCGAGGAAGTTGAAAAGGCGCTGGGAGGGAAGATGGCTCTGACCGTTACCGAGAATATCCGCCCCGTGCTCGAAGAGGAAAATCTGGACCCGGCGCGGCACGTCATTCACGATCTCTTCCTCGAACACGTCATGGCTCAGGCACCTGGCTACCGCAAGCTGATGGACTGGACCAACGCGCCGATTATGCCGACGCCCGGGGCGGTGGGCGAGATCATGCAGACTATTGCCCGTCAGCAGGGGATCAACGTCGTCGGCGTGGATATAGGCGGGGCGACGACCGATGTGTTTAGCGTCTTTGATGGCGTATTCAACCGCACGGTCAGTGCCAATCTCGGCATGTCCTATAGCGTCTCCAACGTGCTGGCCGAGGCCGGCCTCGACCAGATCATGCGCTGGGTTCCTTTTGATATTGAGGAGGCCGACCTCCGCGACCGTATCAAGAACAAGATGATCCGCCCGACGACCATCCCACAGCTCATGCAGGAGTTGCAAGTCGAGCAAGCCATTGCCCGCGAGGCCCTGCGCTTGGCCTTTGACCAGCATCGGGCGTTGGCGGTGGGATTGAAGGGGGTGCAAAGCAAGCGCACGCTGGCCGATGTGTTTGAGCAGGGTGCCACCGGCGAGAGTTTAGTCGAGATGATGGCGCTGGACATGCTAGTCGGCAGTGGCGGGGTGCTTTCGCACGCGCCGCGCCGCGAGCAGAGTTGCGCTATGCTCATAGATGCTTTCCAGCCCGAAGGCGTCACCCGCTTGGCGGTCGATAGCATCTTCATGATGCCCCACCTAGGGGTGCTCTCGACTGTGGACGAGCGAGCCGCCACCGAGGTTTTCGAGCGCGATTGCCTGATCTACTTGGGCACTTGTGTGGCCCCCGTTGGCGAGGGTAAGGACGGCGAGGTCTGCCTCCAGTACGAGATAGACCTGCCCAGCGGGCGTCAAACCGGCCAGTTGCAGGTCGGTCAGCTACAGTGGATGCCCCTAGCCGATGGCGAGGAGGTCGAAGTTTCGCTTCAGCCGGCGCGGCGTTGGGATGTGGGTGCCGGTCCGGGACAAGCCCTAAATGTGCGAGTGCTCGGTGGCGTCGTGGGGCTAGTGCTGGACGGTCGCGGTCGGCCCATCCAGATGGCGTCAGATCAAGACCGCCGACGTCAGATAAGCGACTGGCAGCAGGCGTTAAACCTATACGAGTAGCTCATGGCCCACGCCTATACCCCTGGACTGCGCGTGACGCAATACGCAGTCGTCGACAAAGAGCGGCGGTTGCCCCTCAAAGGCGAAGTTGTCGTCGAGCGCGGCCAAGCGGTGCGACGCGACCAAGTTGTGGCCCGCACCGAACTGCCGGGCGAGGTGGCGACCCTCAACTTGGTCAATCGCTTGGGCATCTCGCCGCAAGAGCTAGCCGGCTATATGCTCAAGAAAGAAGGCGACCGCGTCGAAGCTGGCGAGCCACTTGCCGAGACTAAGCCGTTTATTCGCTGGTTCAAGACCACGATTGAATCCCCAGTCAGCGGCACCGTCGAGAGCATTTCGCCGGTGACGGGGCAGGTGATATTGCGCCAAGCTCCTAGGCCGGTCGAAGTGCTGGCGTACGTCGATGGGGTCGTAGAGGAAGTTTTTGTCGAGGAGGGTGTGCGCGTCGCAGCGCGAGGTGCTTATATCCAAGGCATTTTTGGCGTGGGGGGCGAGTGCTGGGGCGCGCTGCACTTGGCGGTTGATGCTCCGGACGCCACGGCCGAGTCGCTGGGCCCAGAAGTTGCGGACAAAATTGTGGTGGTCGGCAGCCTGATTAGCGCGGAGACCGTAGAACAGGCCCGGCAGGCAGGTGCTGTGGGATTGATTGGCGGCGGCCTACGCGACAGCGACTTGCGAGACTTGCTTGGCCGCGATTTGGGCGTGGCTATCACCGGGACCGAGCAAATCGGCCTAACCGTGGTAGCGACCGAGGGTTTTGGCCGCGTCGCTATGGCCCGCAAGACCTTTGATATTCTACAAGCGTGCACTGGCATGGATGCGTCTATGGCCGGTGCGACTCAGATTCGCGCTGGCGTATTGCGGCCGGAGATTATTGTCCCCATGGCCGCTGACAAAGAGGAAGAAGAAGAGAGGTCGGGCGCGGGTGGATTGCAGGTGGGCGATTTGTTGCGGGTGATTCGGATGCCCTATTTTGGTCGGATCGGCCGCGTCAGCGACTTGCCGACCGAGTTGTGCGCGGTGGAGTCTGGGGCGCGGGTGCGGGTATTGGCCGTGGAGTTTGAAGACGGAGAACAGGCGGTGGTGCCACGGGCGAATGTAGAGCTGATCGAGGAATAAAGGCATGAGAGCAAAAAACTGGCTATCTGCATTAGTCTTGGCTTGGCCGTTGGCGAGCGCGGCGGAAAATGAGACACCGGGGCTTGGCACGTTGCTGACAGACCCTGCGCCGCCGATCGAAGAACAGGGGCTCGGCGAGTTACTAGCACATCCTATGCCGCCGATCGAGGTGCAAGCCTTCGACACGCCCAACGACGACGGGGGCAGCATTACGCTGACTTGGCCGAGAGACCGTCGGATCAGCGAAAATGCGATGTATCAGGTCGCCATCGCCGACTCGCCCAGCGGGCCTTTTCGCGTCGTGACCGAGGTTGCGGCAATGGGGAATTTGATGTCCGAGGTGCCGGCGCTCTTTGGTCGTGGGGCCGATCTGGAGAATCATCACTATGTCAATGTCGAGGAATTCGCCGGCGCGGGTGGCAAGACACCGCTAGAAGACGGCAAGACATATTACTTCCACGTCGATGTGCGATCGGCCGGGGGCGCGATCCGCGGCAAGGTAATCGTCAACGCCGAGTCCAAAGGCAATTTTTTTAATAACTCCAAGGTCAATAATCTGGTGTTATGCCTCGTGTTCTCAGGGCTTATAATGGGCTACATTGGCATTGCGCGGCGGCGTGAACTCAAGATCCGCCGCATCGCCGGGCTAGAGGCACTCGACGAAGCGCTGGGGCGGGCGACCGAGATGGGCAAGCCGGTGCTTTTCATTCACGGCCTGCGCGGCATGGACTCGATATCGACCATTGCCGCGGTCAATATCTTGGGACGGGTTGCACGGCGCACTGCCGAATACGACACTGCGCTGCGGGTGGTGGCCCCAGACCCGGTGGTTCTATCTGTGAGTCAGGAGACGATGAAAGCCTCGTATGTCGAGGCGGGACGGCCCGATGCTTTCAATCCAGACCATGTCTTCATCGCCGGTACCGAGCAGTTTAGCTACGCTGCGGCAGTCGAGGGCATCATGGTTCGCGATCGCCCGGCAGCTCACATTATGATGGGGTACTTCTACGCTGAGTCGCTGCTATTGGCCGAGACAGGTTCGACGACCGGGGCGATCCAGATCGCTGGTACCGATGCCTTCACCCAGTTGCCGTTCTTTATTACTACCTGCGAC
>JAPOYQ010000402.1 GCA_026706505.1 Gemmatimonadota bacterium | reverse complement strand
AGAGGATAATAGGGGCGAGTGCAAACATTGCGAGCCTCCTTGAGGTAAAACCTCCGTGAGATGCGGTTAGCATAGAATATATTACAAAAGCGCACTTGGGGCAGCAGTTGTTGTCTGCGGCTTCTAGGTAGTCGAGGATGCGGCGCGGTTGGACTAGATGGCCGGACGCAAAAAGGGCAATCGGATACACAAGTTAAAAAGAAAAATTGACATGCGAGTAGGGATTTTACATTTAGTTAGACAATTATTGGCCAGTTGTTCAGGACTTTCACCGCCCGCCGCGAGCAGGCTTTATCACCGATGAAAAGATTCCTGCTGCTCACATCGGGTTTTTGCACTGCCGCGCTGTTGCTCGCGGGGTGCGGCAAAGACGATCCGGTACTTGCTCGGGTTGGCGATGTGGATATCCGGGCCAGTGCATATCGGCGTTTTGTCGAGCGCCTACCCGCTAGCCTGCAGAGCGAACAGGAGGGGCGGGCGGGCGATTTAGAGCACCTGCAATCAATGGTCGATCGGGAACTGCTCTTCCGCGAAGCCCGGGCCAAGGGGATAGATTCGAGCGCGGGAGTAAAAGGGCAGGTCGAACGGTTAGGCAGGAACCGCTTGGTCAACACCTATCAGTTGCGGATAGTAGCACCGAGGGTAAAAGTGGAAGCGGCACAGGTAGAACGCGCTTTTCTCGACCGGGGTTTTAACCGGGAGCGGCTGCTCAGCCGCATTGTAGTGGAGAGCCCTGAGGAACGCGACCAAGTGCTGAGCGAACTGCGGGAAGGCAGGGCCTTTGCCGAATTGGCGCAGCGCTTCGCCGACAACGATCCAGTGGCCGAGGAAGACGGGATAGTAGGGTGGATCGGGCTACCTCACTTGGACTGGTACAAAGTGCCGAGAGCGGCTTTTTTCTCTCTGCCAAAGGGACTGGTGGCCCGACCGGTACGCCTGCCGAGAGCGTGGCAGATCTACCGTTTTGCAGAGGACCGAAAATCCGAGTTGACCGACTACTCGGAAGGTATCCATCGCCTGTTGGAAAGCGAGGCTTGGCAAGCGGAGCTAGAGCGCGAGTTTGAGCTTTTGAGCCAGAGTTACGGGCTACGCCTGCACGCCGAAGGTCTGGAACGGCTGCGGCAGGGACCGATTCGGAACCTCGTCTTGGCACCGAACGAAGCGACCCAGACTCTATACAGTTTTTCGGAGGGGGAAATTGCGCTTGGGGAGTGTCTAACCGATCTCAAGGAAGCGGGGATGGGTGGAGAATTGCCCGGCGGCCAGCAAGGGGTCGATCTCTTAGAGGACTTGGTAGTGCGGCCTAGGCTCTTTGCCGCAGCCGCTCGGGCTAAGGGCTGGTCGCGGGAGCCAGAATTTGCGGAGTGGCTGACGCGCAAGAGGGAATGGTTGATTCTGCGGACCTTGGTGCAGGCACAGACGGCTTTGCAGGAGCCGATTTCAGAAGCCGAGAGTCGGGCTTATTACCAAGCCAACGCAAATAAATTCCGCAGCCCAGAGGAGGTGGAAATTCGCGAGGTCCTAATGGCGACGGAAGCGCAAGCTCAAGCCTTGCGGGAGGAGATCGAACAGGGGGCCGAGATGTACGCACTGCTGAACAGACCGGGCGTCGGTTCGCATGCGCGACCGGGTAAAAAGGGAAAAATGACCTTGCGCCGCCTCTTTCGATCCCGCTATCCACAACTAGTTGACGCTGCGTTTGCCGCTGAGGAAGGCGAGCTAGTGGGGCCGGTGGAGACGCACGATGGCTTTGCAGTCTTTCGGGTTCTGGAACGAAAAGGTGGGCAGATTATGCCCTTTGAACGGGTGCGGAAAAGGGCGGAAGCCCTGCTGAGACAGCGCCGCGAGCAAGAGGGTATTGTCGAACTGATTGGAGCCCTGCGGGCCAAAGGCGAAACTCAGGTAGTGTTTTTTACCGACCGCCTGCAATGAGCGGCAATGGAAGGAAAATCCGTTATGAAAGCGAGCCGCAAATTCAGCAAGGGGATTACGTACGCAGCAGTCTGGCTAGCCGGAATGTGCGCTCCTAGTCCGGTCAATGCCCAGCAAGGATACGATATTGTCGGCGACCAAGTCGTCGTCGAAGGTGAGCAGCACTGGGTCAACTGGAAGCGGCCCGGCCACTTGACCGCCATAGATGCTTCCGGGGCCGTGCGGCCCCGCGAACTGCGCCAAGTCTACAACCTGTTAGACGATAGGAGCTTTGAGCGCCCGGTAGTGATCGACAAAAAAGCTCCGCGAATTGCAACCGTCGACAGTACCCTGCGCTTAGATGTGCTGGGTAACCCTCTGCAAGACGTCAGCAAAAATTTCATCTACGACTACATAGTGCGGCCGGGCGTTAGCCGGGTGGGCTCCAACCCGCACTTGGCTCCCAACATTCTCGACGACGATCCGACCACATTCTGGGAACCGAATCCAGACGATCCAATCGGCGACTGGTGGATCGAGGTACACCTCGGGAGAGTGGTGCCGCTGGAGCGGCTCAGGCTGCAATTCGTCGACGAGCAACTGGGCGACCCCTTCCTCAAGTTCCTGCTGTTCTTCGAGAAAAAACAGTTGCCCTTGGTCCGGGACGACAGCAAGCTCAGATTTTCGATTTTCGCGCCTTTTGACGGAGTCAACAAAGACCAGCGGATCTTCGCGTTCGACAGTGAGCGCACCAGTGGCTTGTTGCCCGCCGATGTGTCTGGCCTTATGGCGAAGCGGCTGTCCATGGGCAATGCCGATCCCAACTGGACGGGCCGGCTGGTAGAGGTCATCCGCATCACCATAACGGACACCCGCGGAGCCCGAAGCGAGCAAATAACCCAAGAGGCGTGGGAAGCGCTGCCCGAGGGGGAGCGCGGCGATGTGGTGTACTTTGTGCGCGATGTAGCCGGACGAGAGGAACCCGTGGACGAGACCACCTACGAGGTTCTGGGGCCGGATCGACAAGGGCGGAGGGTCTATTACCGGCGGGAACTGCCGCGCTTGGCCGAAGTGGACGCTTGGGGCTGGGGAGATAATATCGCGTTGGGCATGCTCGAAACGGGTGGTGGGATCGAGCACACCATCGCCGCTTCGGGCGGCACGGGCAAGGCCTTTGACGGGGAAGTGTCATCCTTCTATCGTCACACCTATTTCCTCGAGGAGGTTCCCGACGACAACATCCTGATCGCCGATGTAGGGGGCACTGTGTGGATGGACCAAATGCGGATCCTCTCCGAAGGCTACGTCCATGCCCCGACAGTACGGGGCTATACCATGCGGGGCTCGTCGGGAGTTCGAGACGCCCAAGGCCGGCTCAAATGGCAACTCATTAGTCCGAAACAGCGCGACAAAAACATCGATGAGGGGTATTACTCGTTGCTCAACGACGTGCAGAGTCCACCTATAAAGCTGCGATTTTTTGAATTTATCACCCTCAAGAACCAACCGCCTGGCAACACGGGCACGCAGGGTTTCTACAATCCCGGTATTGGGGAGTTCATGATCTTCTCCAAAGGATCGCCGGCCGAGGTAGTGCTCGAATCCGATGCGATCGAACTGCCCGGATTGGTGGTGCTGGGGTCCGTGCGCTGGGAGGCCGAGCTGCCGCCCGGTACCGATGTGGAGATCCGCACGCGCACAGGAGACCAACTGCTGCAGCACATCCGTTACTTCGACAGTGGCGGCAGCGAGGTCACAGCGGACAAGCACAAGAAGCTGCCGGGCTTTCGCGCAGGACCCGTTGACACCTCGTTCGTAATCGGGCCGGATTGGACTCCTTGGAGCCAGCGCTATTTGCATTCGGGCGCCCAGGTGACATCTCCGAGTCTGCGCAAATTCATGCAGCTCCAGGTAAAACTGGTCAGCAATGATCGCAACGTCGCTCCCTTGCTCCGCAGGATTGAAGTCGATATGCACCGTCCAGTTCTGCAAAATCTGCTGGCCGAAGTCTGGCCGGAGGAGACGAGCGTGGGTCAGGTAGATACCTTTGAGGTCTATCTCCAGCCGACTTTGCTGGAGGAACCTCGCTCGGAGCGGAGTCCTGGTTACGATGAGGTGCTGCTGAGTTCGGAACCGAATCTCGACATGCGTTTGCTGGATGTGGCTCTGGGAACGGAAGAGGAATTCGCCCGTGGACAGCCGCTGCAGTTGTTCGCGGTAGAGCAAGAAGAGGACGCGGCCAGCGCCGATGGTGCAGCACTGCAGCTCCTGCGCAGCCAGGGGGATTCACTACAGGTGCGTTTTTCCCAAGTGAAGCGCGGCGAGTCCGCAGACGTTCTGCCGCACCGCTACTATCGGCTGCTAGTCGAGGGGGACGAGGTTCCAACGCGATCGGACGGCCGCTTGCTCGACTTGCTTTCCTACGAGCGGCTCGACGAAGAGCTACAGGGAGCGATCCGCTATTTCCGCAAAACCCAAGATCGCGACAGCGCACAGTTGGAGGAAGTGGACGCAGGGACCTATGAAGCCCTAGAAGAGGACGAGCGGGGTCCGGTGCGCTATTTTCGCAAGGTGACAGGAGTGGGCAACCAGTCGCTCTTCGATTCGCTGGGCGATACGCTGAGCGTGGCCCAATACAACCGACTCGGGAGGGCAAAGGGATGGGTTTTGGGTCATGGCCGCCTAGTGCGCCTGCGCTTTGCCGCGGCGGTCTTTTTGCACGGGACCAAATTGAAGACTGCGATGCGCAACAGCGCCATTGAGGGGCCTTGGCAGGAGAGCGATCCCGGTGATGTTACCCAGCTACGGCCCGGCCAGGGCTTGGTGATCGGGGCCTTGGGAGCCGGTGATGTAGTGGACGATTTGCAGGTCAGCCCCAACCCATTCACCCCCAACGGCGACGGTATCAACGACGTGGCGGAAGTCGGTTTTTCGCTTTTCAAAGTGTATGAAGCTCGGTCGCTCAAGCTGCGCATCTTTCGCCTAGACGGGACGCGGGTGCGCACGGTAGCTATGAAGGCCTTGGGGGGGAGACAGAACTTTGCTTGGGACGGAAGGGACGACAACGGTGCGCTGGTGCCTCCGGGACTCTATTTAGCTCAGATAGAAGTCGATGCGGATCAGGCTGGGGCAGCGGGACAAAAACGGTCGCGTCCGATTGCAGTGGTGTATTAGAAGAGAGGTCCGACGGCTATACCCTTGGCGAAATGGGGATGCTGTGAGAGCCAAATTTTCGACACTGTGCTTGTTGCTTGGCGTCTTGGCCGGAATGGCCGAGGCGCAGATGGACTACGGCATGCGCTTGGGACTCAGGCAGGGTGCCGAGACCAGCTTTCGGCCCCAGGGACCGGGAGTGATGCTGGACGCCTTAGACCCGGCGGTGCGGCGCTGGTACGTGCCGCAGGAGCTCTACAACGAGTATGGCTGGCGCCAGTGGGAGTACACCAACTACGCCCGCGATCACTTTGAGCGCTACGTCAATACGGCCCTGGAGGGGGATTACTTCTACGATATCTACGGGAATTTTGTCACTCGCGGTTGGCTGATCTTCAACAACACGCAGACCCGGCCGCAGCAATTTGGCAATACCCTGTTCAAGTCGGAGCGCTTCCGGCAGTGGTTCTCGGAGGTGGTGGTGGCCGGCGATCAGAAAGGGGAGTACGCCTATGCGCTGACTTTGAGCAGCCAGTTGCGCACTACCCTGACGCCGATGACCTTCTCCAAACCGCGGATGGACGGGGTGCAATTTGATCTAGCCACAGATCGCTACGAGACGACACTAATCTACTCGCGCATCAGCAGCCCGGGTGGGGGCGAGACCGGCGGCCAGGAAGTGCTGCGCACCAACAATACGACTCTGGTCGCCGGACGCTTTGTCGGCCAAATCGGCGAGTACGCCCGGCTGGGCTTCAATTTGGCCAATTCGCATCAGTCGAATACGCTGACGGATCGGCTGGCTGGGAATCCGTTCTCCGGCCTGCTAACCGTGGGGCAAAACCGGACGATCGATCTGGTGCAAATTGTGCTGCGCGACGACTCACCCGAAGACGAGGTCGGCGGGGCTGCTTTCTTCCCGGCCGGTTCCGACGTGGTCATCACCTACAGCGACGGCCGCAAGGAGCGGGGCAAGGATATTGGCTTTGAGCCCGTGGTGGAAGGCGGTTTTGTGGAGAAGGGCTTTATCGCGGCCAAGGGCGTTGAGGAGATCCGCCTGCTCTACGATTTTGACAGCCTCGACTTCATCGAGCGGGCCAGCGCTGCTAAGGATTCCATTGTCAACGTGGAATTCGAACTAGTAGTCGGCAACGACTACCAGATCTGGATGACTTCGAACAACCAGACCAACCGGCAGGGAGAGTTGGTGTTGCTCTTGGTCGACCAAGCTAGGGGCAATATCAAGGACGCGACCAATTTGCGCACGATTCGCTTTGCCTACGGTCTGCCCACGGCTACGCACATTTTTGGGGGAACTTTAGAGTTACTCGATGTGGCGGGGTTTGACTTGTACGCCGAGTACGATCTGAACTGGAATTACCGCAAGTACCCCAACACCTTCGCAGAGACGCACCGGACTTCGTCGGGGGTCGAGGGACAGCGCTATGCACCAGCGTGGATGGTGAACGTGGCCAAGCGCGCCCATCCGTTTTTCATGTTTGGCGAGGTCTACAGCATGGACCCCCTCTACAATACCAGCACTTTTGTCACCTTGGGAACGGGTGAGATCAACTACGAGAGCGAGCGCGAAGGCATCGTCGAACTGGTCGAGGACAACGACGACCAAGATCGCTTCCCCGACACGGTTCGCTCCGACTGGCAGGCGGGTGACCCCCAGGTCTTCCCGGGCTGGGACCAAAACAACGACTTTGTGCCCGACTTCAATCAGAACGACAACTTGGTCAAGACCAATATCATTCCCGACTACGAGGAGCCCTTTCTGCGCTTTGGCGTCGACCGGCCAGAGTTTTTGTTCGGAGTGGACATGAACAACAATTTCTGGGTCGATCAGTACGAAAACGACGAAGAGCCCGACTATCCCTACCGCAGAGACCACCGGGGCTACAATGTGTACGGCGGCGTCAACGCGACCCCTAAGTTGCGGCTGACGGCCGGCGTATTGCGCGAAGACCTGATTTCCTCAGACCAGAAAAACCACAGTGTGTACGCGGCTTTGACCTTTGATGAAAATTCGCCGCGCTTTGGTCGTTTGCGCGTCTTTGAGATGAGTAAGAAGGTGGAGGACGATATTCCCAACCCATTGCTGCAGTGGTCGCCGGACAACACCGTCTTGGGCGGGGTGCTGACCCGAGTGGACGATCCGCTGCTGGCGCGCGATACCTGGGTCAACCAACTCTTTGTCGGCCACAGTTTGCAAGGCACGGCGCTGCACCTGATGAGTAAGCTGAACTACGTGTACTTCCGCCAACTGATGGGCCAGGCAAAACGGCGGGAATTGGGGTTGGACGAGACGGATTTCTTCCTCGGACTGATCAACAAGGCCAGCTACCGCTACCAACTGGGCCAGTTGGTCCTAGAACCGCGCTGGAAGAGCGAGTTCCGCAAGCAGAGCCGCAGCCTCTTCGACGCGGTCGAGCGCACCAGCCTAATGCAGCTCTTCTCGACTCTAATGGAGGTGCAGCTCCTACAGGTGACGCGGCTGCAGGCGGGCGTCGAATACGTGGTTTTTAACGACTTCGATATCGACGCCGACGATTTCAACTCTCTGACCGTGGGTCTGCAGTTTGCCAATACATCGGCCTACCACGGCTACCAAGTGATGGCCTTGGTGGGTATTGCGCTGGAACGGCGGGATTTTAAGGAAGCCGAGTCTAGTACTACGAGCCGGTCCTTCGTGACTATTTACGCGGGGCTGGAATAGGCGGTTGTCAGGGTGGTGCCGATTCTGCTGGGGATAGGGCTCTTTTGGAGTTGTAGTGAAACCGGGCCAGAGGTCCGCGCCCAACAGCACTACCAACGGGGGGTCGAATACGAAGCGCAGGACATGCCGGCCAGTGCAGCGCGGGAGTACGAGGAGGCCGCGGCCGCGGGGATGATGGAGGCCTATTACGCGCTGGGCACAGTGTACGGGAAGGAGGAGCAACACGAGCGGGCCATTGGCGCGTATCGGGCGTTGCTGCGGCAGTGGCCGGAGGAGGAGCGGGCGCGCAAGGGATTGGCGGATCAGTATCTGGCGGTGGGACGGGCCGCGGAGGCGGGTGCCCTATACGAAGCGCTCTTGGCCGAGGGAAGGCCGTGGGAGGGACTGTGGGGACGGCTGGGGGATGCCCGGCTCGTAGCCGGCGATGCGGAAGGGGCTGAGGAAGCGTATCGAAAGATGCTCGAAGTGGTGCCGGATAGCGCGCGGGTGCGCTATAGCTTGGCGCAGCTTTGGGCGGAACAGGGACAGCGCCGGGAGGCGATTGCCGAGTACCGGCAGCTTGTGCAAAATCCCGCTTGGGCGGACGAGGCCGGGCAGCGCTTGGCCGATCTGCTCTTGGAAGCGGGGGAAGTGGTGGAGGCCGAGCAGCTGCTGCGGGATTTGTTGGAGCGCCAGCCCGAGGCGCGGTCGGCGCTGTGGAGCTTGGGAGGGCTGCTCTTTCGCGCGGAGCGCTACAGCGAATCCTTGGTCTGCTTCGAGCGCTTGCGGGCGCTGGACCAGGAGGACTATCGCGTCTATTTCTTGCTCGCCAAGCTCTACGGCCGCACGGGCAGGGAAGCTGAAGGATTAGAGGCGCTCGCAGCGTACGAA
This sequence comes from Gemmatimonadota bacterium, assembly GCA_026706505.1. The sequence goes on along the minus strand of JAPOYQ010000402.1, from coordinate 9,189 downwards.
CGCGGTCGACGGACGGCGCAGGTGCACGAGCGCATGGAGGAAGAGATCGAGGGTCTTTTGCGGAACATCCTGAAATAGAGAAAAATGAGACACCTCTTCCACATCACATGGCTGGTATGCGGCTCGCTGATCCTGATGGCTAGCGCGGGACAAACCCGCCAAGTACTGAGGATCGGCGGGGAGGGACAGATCTCGTGGGCGGGGCAGGTTTTGGACGCGGAAGGCATTGAGACGATCGAGCCTGAGCATCGCTCTACCCTCAATCCTAACCTCACCGAGATCGGCACCTCACCGGCCGATTTGGTCGAATTTGCCAGTGCCGATTTTCCCGGCAGCATTCTGCCACGGCAGGTGGCGGAAGGCGAGAATCTAGCCACTGGTATCTACGCGCGCGGCGGTGGCATGAGTGCGCCGACGGTCGTCAATCTCGGCCGAGCGCAACTGGAAGAGGTCTTGGCGCAAGTGGCCGCGGAAAAGTCCACGGGCAAGGCCTTCACGCGCCAGCAGAACGACGCTTTGGGCACGCTGCTGGTCATGGATTTGGGGGCTCGCTTTGGGGTCAACCAGATCCGCTTTTTTCCGCGCAACACGGTTTTTCCCGCACCGATGACGCCGTTCCAGAGCAATTTCCTCAAGAATTTCGAGGTCCACGTCAACGATGGGCTGGTGCTGACCGAGGGCGGCAATCCAATCTGGGAGATATTTGAAATCCGCAACAACAACACCCAGGCCGTCACTACAGTCGATGTCGAGCCGCCGCGCTATATCCGTTTTGTGCGCTTGAAGGCCACTTCGTCGATTCCATTTGAAATAGAAAAGCTGCAAATCTTCGGCGAGGGCTTCCTGCCCACTGTGCGCTATATCTCGCCGATCATTGACATGGGCACGCCGGCCAATTGGGGCCAGTTGCGCTGGGCACAGGAACTGGTGGGCCAAGCGGACAAGGCGCAAATGCAGATCCGCACTCGCAGTGGCGGCGACCCCTCGCCGCTGTCCTACACCCGCAAGCAGGTCGGTCTGAGAAACGCCGAGCCAATCCCATTTTCGGTGGAAGACCCGTCCCAGCCTTTGTTGCGGGACGAGTTCCTCGATCTGCCGCTGAGGGGTGGGCAGACCGATGCCTGGGAGCGCGGCCCGGTGCGAGACGATTTGGCGAATTGGAGCCCCTGGTCGCCGCCCTACGGCAGAGGGGAAGGCACCAGCGAAGCGGGGACGCCGATCCTGTCGCCCTCGCCGCGGCGCTACTTTCAGTTTCGGGTCGACTTCCTCAGCGACGATTTGGGATCGGCCTTTGTGCTCAAAGACCTCTCGTTTGATTACACCTCGCCGCCGCTGGCCGACCGCTTGGTCGGCGAGGTTTTCCCTCGCCAGGTACCAGCGGCCACGGATATTTCCTTTGTCTTCGCCCTGAAAGTCGAAATGGAGAACGCTGGACTACAGGGCTTCGACAGCGTCGAAATTGCCACTGTCCAACGAGTGGACCGCATCGAGCGCATCGAGATCATCGACGGAGCTGGCGAAAAGCGGCTCGACCACGCCTTTGCTGTGCAGGACGATGTGACGGAAGAAGGCGAGGTGGCCATCACTCGTTTGACGGATGCGGGTTTTGCGGTGCGCTTTCCGCGTATAGCAGAGGACAATACCGTGCTGAAAATTCACTTTGTCACTCGGGTGTTGTCGTATAGCACATCCTTTGCGGGTCGGGCCATGCTGCTAGCAGAGGACGAGTTTCAGGGGGTTATTGCTGGCGACGCCGCTCAATTGGCCGATGCGGACCAAGCCACTCGATCCGGAGTCACGGTCCTGAGTCCGGCAGTGAATCAGGGCAGTCTGATCGGCAGTTTTTCGCTCGACCGCAACGTGCTAACGCCCAACGGCGACGGAGCCAACGACGAGTTGGCCCTGTCCTGCGAAGTGCTGGCCGTAGTGGGCACGGCCCGGGTCCGGGTGGATATTTTCGATCTGGCAGGCCGCCGCGTGCGCCATCTTTTCGAATTCGACGGGGAGAGCGGCGTGTACGACGCTGTGCGTTTTCCCAAGTTGGTATGGGATGGGAAGGATGGGGTCGGCGAACTAGTTCAGCCTGGGATCTACTTGGTGCGTCTCGAAGTGGGCGGCGACGCGCGCCAGAGTGCGAGTGCCCGTCCAGTGGGCGTGATTTATTAAAAGGAGGCCGCAATGCTGCGCCTAGGACTGATGATCTGCGGATTGGGGACTTTTATTAGCACCGAGGCTTGGGGCCGGGCGGAGTTCCACCTCGGTGGTACTGAAGGCAATGTCTGGCAGGAGCTAGTCGAAGGCGGAGAAGGGGGGTACGCGGCAGTTGACGCCGAAGGGAATATCGTTGGGGTCTTCCCCGTCTCCTCGGTGCCGCTGAAGCCGGTGGCCGATCCTTTGATGAAGGACTCCGGCAAAGTCGTCATGATCGATTTCGCCGACAATACCCTGCGGCCGATTTTGATTGATCCTGCGGAAAACCTGTCGCTGTCCATTGCCGAAAGGGGAGGCGACATCAACACTAGCATTCACGTCGCGTATACCAAAGAGGAGAGAAAGACCGTCGAACCAATTGTCGACGGCAATATCGAAACAGCGACGCTGCGCCCCGTGGATATCTCGCCGCGCCTCGCCGGAGTCAACATAGGCAATGTCAAGAATATAGTGGTCAACCTAGGGGCCGAGTTGCCCATCAACCGCATTCGCTTCTATCCGCGGCCGGGGTTTGAGGACAATTACTTGGCTTGGTACGAAATTAGCGTGGCCGACGCCACAGCGCCCTTTGTAGACCTGCCTGGTCAGCGCCGCCCGGGCAAGCGCTGGTACCAAGACATAAGCCGCGCTCTCGGAGCGAAAAACGATCCGGCCTTTGACATCTTGGAGCGGAACTTGGAAAACCTCGACGTGGTAGTGGACTACCGCTTCCCAACGCGCGACCTAAAGTGGATTGGCATTCGTCCCCTGGACCCCGAGCGCACTTGGGAGATCGCCGAGTTCGAGATCTACGGCGAGGGTTTTGTCTCCCACACCGAGTACCGCCCGCCCATCCTCGACTTTGGTCATCCGGTGTCTTGGAGCAAAATCCGCTGGCGCGGTGCCATGCCCGAGGGTACACAAATTCAGTTGCGCACCCGCACCGGCAATACGCCGCAGCCCAACCGGTTCTTCAGCATTGAGCGGACGGGCAATTTCGTCGAGGTCGATCGCAAGGACTACGACCTGACGTTCAGCGCCGGGTCTTTCAACGACGTGGCTAGGAGTATCGATGCAGAGAACTGGAGTTCCTGGTCGCCGCCCTACGACTTTGCAAGCGGTCTCCGCGACGAGGCCGTGTCGGCCGCAGCCTGGACGGATGGCACACCACTGATGTCGCCTGGGCCGAGCCGCTATTTGCAACTCGAGATCGTCTTAACTGCCGACCGCGACCAAGCGCCCCGCATCGACGAGTTGTCGCTGCTTTTTGGCGAGGAATCGGCGGCCCGGGACGTAATCGCCGAGGTCTGGCCGATCGAGACGGAGAGTTTTGCACCCCACACCTTTACGTATGTGGTGCGGCCCCTCCTCGAAGAGAACAATACCGGGTTCGACCGCTTGGAAATTGCGACCCAGACTCGGGCTGAAGTCGTGCGGGCCGTGCTGGTGGATGGGGTGGACACAACGGCGGATTTTCCGCCCGAGATTCAAGACGACCGCATCGTGGTGGGCTTTGAATTGCTGCAGGGGATAGAAGATAGCGAGAAGAGGGTCGAGGTGGTCTTTGACGTCAAGGTGCTGCGCTTTGGCACCGAGTTCAGCGGCTGGGTCTACAACAGCGCCGAGCCGACCTTGAAGCAGCAGGTAAAGGCGGGAAACGCGACCTTCCGCTTTGGCGGGGACGTGCTTTCGGTCAACACGCCCATGGGCGGGGATCTGATCAGCGATCTGCGGGTGATACCGCCGACCTTTACGCCCAATGACGACGGCGTCAACGACCGCGTGAACATTGCCCACGATGTGCGCAACTTGGGCACCTTGCGGCAGCTAGAGGTGCAGATCTTCGACCTAGCCGGACGCCTAGTGGCAGATGTGGCCGGAACTGGAACTCAAAGCGGCGTTTTTGCGCACCAGTGGGACGGGCGAGACGCAGGGGGGAAAGTGGTTGCGCCCGGAATATACGTGTACAAAATATCGCTCGATACAGACCGGGGCAGCCAAGCGGCCAGTGGTCTGGTTGCCGTGGCCTATTGACGAGGCCGGCCATTTACTGGAGAAAGTTCGCATTGAGACCGCAGCGCAACATACTCAGGGGGATCTTACTCCTGGCCATAGTCGCAGAGGCGACTTGGGGTCAGCAGCCCGACTACGGCTCGCGCTTGGGGGTCGGGCAGGGCACTGCGACTAATTTCCGGCTGCAAGGGGCCCAGGGGATGTTGGACGCGATCGACCCGGCGGTGCGGCGCTGGTACGTGCCGCAGGAACTCTTCGCCGAATACCGCTGGCGCCAGTGGGAGTACACCAACTACGCCCGCTCTCCCTACCAGCGCTATATAAACGCCGATATAGAGGGGAGCTATTTCTACGATCTCTACGGCAATTTCATCAACCAGGGGTGGCTAGTCTACAATACGTCGCAGGAAAGGCCGCAGGAATTTGGCAACGTCGTATTTCAATCCAGCCGTTTTGACCGATGGTTTTCCGGGGTGGTGGTGGCCGCAGACCAGAAGGGTTCGTATTTCTATGCGCTGACAGTGAGCCGCGACCTGCGCACGACCTTGACGCCCATGACCTTTTCCAAGGCGCGGCTGGACGGGGTGCAGGCCGACTTGGCCTCGGACAAATACGAGGGCACGCTGATTTATTCGCGCATCAGCGGTCCGCGGGGGGTCCGGGGACGCGAGGTGCGGCGAACGAGCGCTACTACCTTGTTCGGGGGGCGCTTTACAGCCCAAGTGGGCGACTTCACTGAGATGGGGATTCACATGGTGAATGCCCACCAAGCGAATGCGCTAACGGACCGGGATTTTTTTAAGAATATGATCACCGGTACGCTGACCGAAAGGCAAAATTTTCAGGGGACCAGCCAAGCAGTGCCCGCGGCTGGCCTGTTCGGGGGGGGCCAAGGCGGGACCGTGGGTTCGAATGCGATAACCGGGATCCAGATTGTGTTGCGCGATGATTCGCCCGAGGACGGCGTCGGTGGGACGGCCTTTTTCCCGACCGGCTCCGATGTGCTCATCACCTACAGGGACGGCAGCGTCGATCGCGGCAGAGATATAGGCTTAGAACCACTGGTTGAAGGGGGGCTGACAGAGCGGGGCTTTATCTCGGCCAACGGCAGCGAAGAGATCCGGCTGTTCTACGATTTTGGCAAGTCCGATTTTACCAACCGGGCCAGTGGCGAAGTAGGCGAAATCGTCGGAGTGGAGTTCCGCTTGGTCGTGGCCAATGACTACCAGATCTGGATGACGTCGAACAACCAACTCGATGTATCGGGCAATCCAGTGCTGCTGCTAGTGGACCAAGCGCGAGGCAATATCCGCGACCTGACCAATTTGCGCACCGTCAGCTTTGAATATGGCCTACCCACGGCTACCCATATTTTGGGGGGTACGCTTGCAGTGAACGAGGTGCTCGGTTTCGACTTGTACGGCGAGTACGACCTGAGCTGGAGCTACCGCAAGTATCCCAATGTGCTGGAGAATAAGCACAGAGCTTCTTCGGGCATCAAAGGCCGTCCCAACGCACCAGCTTGGATGGTGAACGCGTCAAAACGGGCCGAGCCATTCTTCTTTTACGGCGAGGCCTACAGCATGGATCCCTTCTACAATACCCAGGCATTTGTCGCCGCAGGTAGCGGCCAGATCGACTACAGTGCCGACCGGGACCGCGTGGAACTGGTTGAGGACAACGACGATCAAGACCGAGTCCCCGACGCCTTTCGCAGCGACTGGGTGCAGCCGGATTTGCAGGTCTTCCCAGGGTGGGACCAGAACAACGACTTTGTACCGGATCTCAACCAGAACGACAATAGAGTTAAGATCAACAATACGCCCGACTACGAAGAGCCCTTCATGCGCTTTGGCGTCGATCGGCCGGAGTTTTTGTTCGGGGTGGACATGAACAACAATTTCTGGGTTGATCAGTACGAAAACGACGAGGAACCCGACTACCCCTACCGACGCGACCATCGGGGCTACAACGCGTACGGCGGTGTATATCTGACGCCGCAACTGCGGCTGATGGCCGGGGTATTGCGCGAGGGGCTGATCTCTTCAGACCAAAAGAACCACGGTACCTACGCGGTGCTCAACTACGACGGGCTGTCACCGCGCTACGGCCGCCTGCGCATCTTTGAGATGGCCAAGCGGGTGGAGGACGACATCCCCAACCCGCTGTTGCAGTGGGCCCCGGACAATACGATCCGGGGTGGAGCCCTGACCCCGTTGGACGATCCGCTCCTGGGACGCGACACCTGGGTGAACCAGTTCTTTGTCGGCCATAGTCTGAGAACGGCTTCGCTTCTTTTGCTGAGCAAATTGAACTACGTGTACTTCCACCAACGGCTGGACGAGGCGCAGCGGCAGCGATTGGGGCTGGACGAGACCGACTTTTTCTTTGGTCTCATCAACAAGGCTAGGTACGAGTACGAATTGGGTCGGCTGATTGTTGAGCCGCGTTGGAAAAGCGAGTTCCGCAAGCAGAGCCGCACGTTGTTTGCGGCGGGCCAGCACACCAGCCTGATGGAATTGTTCGGTGCCTTGGCGCGGATGCAGCTCCTAGAGGTGACGCAAGTGCAGGCGGGGATGGAGTACGTGTGGTTCGACGACTTTGACGACGACTTCAATGATTTCAACTCCCTGACGGTAGGGCTGCAATTCGCCAATACGTCGGCCTATCAAGGCTACAGCATCCGGTTATTGACGGGCATCGTCTTGGAGCGCAAGGATTTCAAAGAGCGTCAAGCGATAAATACAACGCAGGCGTTTATTACAATTTACGCGGGACTGGAGTGATTGGTCGTTAGAGGTCAATAATCTACTGTAAACATTGAATTTATTGAGATTTTACAGCAAGAGAGCGACATTTTTATTTGCTTTTGGGTACTCAATGAATTAAGTATTTGGCACTATCATCCACTTTCGCCACCCTATGTAAAGGAGGGTATTATCATGCGGAAACTGTTCTTGGTGTTAGGGATAGGGATTGCATCTATTGCCCAAGCCCACGATCCACCTGACTTGCTGCTGCTCGCAGTGCAGTTCCCCGATACCAATGTGCCGGTAATCGACGGATTCGACGACGACTGGTCTGCCATTCCCGTTGACCAGTATGGCATTTTCGCCGAGACGACCTATCCGGTGGGTGCTTCGACCCGAGAGGGGAGAGCGCTGGAATTTGCCTCGCAGGGTGAGATTGATCCCAGCGATATGAATTTCCGCCATTTGATCGGCTGGAGCGATAGCCAGAATATGTTCTACGTCACGACCTCGGTGTACGACAATTTGCACGTGACCAGCCGCCAGGATCCGGGCAGGTTCTACTGGGACGACAGCTACGAGATGGGGCTAAACGCCGACCACACCAATATCGACGACCAGAACACAGGGGATATCGCCAACGGGTTCTACTACAAGTACGCGGTGCCACCCAAGGACGGTGCCTTTGAATTTTTTAGGCCCAACGTCAATTTGCCGTGGCTGGTCAACGGTACGCGCTACGTCGAAATCGCCTGGAGCTTTACGGGCGAGGAGTTCGGCGAAAGCACGTATATCTATGAAATCCGCATTCTGCCGATCGCGCAGATGCCCCTGAGCGAAGAAGCCACCGAGGATCAGGTAGTGGTTTGGGATTTCGAGGAAGGGCAGATCATCCACTGGGGCAATATGGTGATCGACGTCGATGTGCGCACCGGCGACGGCGATTATCGCCATGGCCAGTGGAGCACCAGCCCTGGGGGGACGGCTGGCCGACCAGTGAGCGATGTGTTCCTCTCACCCATAGACCCCGGCATCGAGTGGGGCGAACCGACCACTGCGGTGGAAGCGGAGAGCTGGGGGCGGATTAAGGCTCAGTACCAGTAGTAATCCTACGAGTATTGGCCGAGTAGCAGAGAGCCCGTCTTTCTAGGCGGGCTCTCTTTTTTTCGCACAACGGGCACGACACTATGCGATTTTTGCGCTTGGGAGGGCTGGCGGCCATCGTTCTCAGCGTCTTAGTCGGTGCCAGCCAGTTCCGCCTGTATCCCACCGAAGACGTGCTGACCATCTGGGTCAGGGGTACGCCCGAACAGACGGCCATCTATCGCCAGATCATCGACGAATTCCGCACCCTGAACCCGGAGGCCAAGCTGCGGGTGGAGGTGATGCCAGCGCGGCGCTTTGTGCAAAAACTTTTGGCCGGCATTGACGCGGGGCACGCGCCCGATGTGTTCAATTTGCACTGGCGAGATATGCCGCAAGTGTCTAGCACCGGCCAGCTTTTGCCCCTAGATGAGTTAGTCGATCGCCACGGGATTGACCGCGACGACTACTACCCGGTGGGACTGCGGGCTTATACCTATCGAGGCGTTCTCTACGGCCTGCCAGTCAAAGGATCGACTATCTCCTGCTATTACAATATGGACCTCTTCGACCGCTACGGGGTGGACTATCCGACCGACGACTGGACCTGGGAGGAACTGGTGGAGAAAGCCCGGAAGCTGACGGTCGATGAAGACGGCGACGGCATGACGGATATCTACGGGCTGACGCCCTACGATATCGCCAACTACGTGTGGAGTGCGGGCGGGGATTTTCTGCGGCAGCAGGACGGGCGTTGGGTGTCTAATCTGGACGATCCCAAGGTGCTCCTAGGTACGCAATTTTACGTGGATCTCTACTTCAAGAACAAAGTGAGTCCGCCGCGGCCGGGAATGCGCAGCGACAACCCGATGAGCACCTTCACGTTTGAGGCGGGAAGGGTGGCCATGGCGATTACCGGTCCGTGGCGCATACCGGATTACCAACTGCTGGATCGCTTTCGCTGGAATCTGGCACTGGTTCCCGAAGGGCCGGGTGGGCGGCAGACGCGCTACGCTGGCTCGGGTTTTTCAATCTGGAAGGACACGCCGCAACCCGAGGCCGCTTGGAAACTGATCGAGTTCCTAGTGGGGCCTGAGTCCATGGCCAAGATGGCGGTTTTGGGCAGCGATCGGCCGCCGCAGCGCTCAGTGGC
>JAPOYQ010000641.1:7634-17934 GCA_026706505.1 Gemmatimonadota bacterium | reverse complement strand
CTCGATGGATTCGGGCGACCAAGTGGCCCAAAAATGCAGCAGTACCACTTTACCTTTGAACCTGCCTAGGCGGTCGCCGTGCTCGATGGGGTTTAGCCAGCGCTGAGCCTCGATATTGAAAGGTATTGCGCCCCGGACCAATTTGTGCTCTTGCTGCTTGCGGTCCGCTTCGGCAGAAGTGACATAGCGGGCTGTCAGCACTCCGCCGCTATCCAAGAGTTGGGCGTCGTCCCAGTGCAAAAAGGCTCCGTCGGCGAAAGCGCCAGCACTCGGCTTTTGCGGCACGAATACCGTCGGAGTTAGGCGGATGAGCGTATCCCAATGGTTCGCATTCGGCCCTAGGGCTACCCAGAGTTGACCATCTTTCTCCCATTTGGTGATGCCGCGCTGAAAAGACGGAGGGGGCGAACTCTGGAGGACAGTGGTGTCGGGATTGGCGAACGCCTCCGGCACCCGTTTTTTGATCACAGCGAAACTGGCGGTATCAAAGCTGGCGAATGCCTCTGGCCCGAATTCTTGGACCAAATCTGCCAGAGCGGTGGAGTCGTAGCTGGCGAACGCCTCCGGTGGGTATTGTTGGAGCATAGCCGGAGTCAGCTTGCTGCTGTAGCTGAGTCCGGTCATGTCAATGCCGTTCTGGCGGACGGTGATGTCGAGGCTAGCGAACGTCTCCGGTGACAGTTGTTGCCGGTGGGCCGCTAGTAGGGTCGAGGGGAAACGCCAGGTATCGCGGACGAAGTACGCGCCGTTGACATGGCGCACTTCGACGATAGAGCCAGCGCCGAGGTGTTCGAGGGTAGGGGGTTGATCTGGGTCGGCTTCGGCGAGGATGAGATGCCAAAGGGGGATGTCGTTTAGGTCGAGGCGGCGTGCGTGCAGCAAGCCATCGACAATATAGGCTTCTATGCGTTCGCCCGGGTTTCTTTCTTCGTCGACAGGGACGGACTCGCTCCACTGGATTTCATCGGCTGGGTCTGCGGCTGAGGTGATGTAGGGGCCGCTGAGGAGCAGAGCTGCCGCCGCTGCGATTTGGTACTTCATTGAACGAAATGAACGCATCTGAAGCCTCCTTTGCTAAGACTAGGGAATCGGTGCAATGTACATTTTGTGCCGTACCTCTGATCCGTGATCTTCGCACAGTTCTTACTGCGACGGCTTCTCTGGTCGTTTCAGCCCGTACTTGCGCATTCGATATCGCAGCTTTTCCGGGCCTATACCCAACAAACGAGCTGCTCCCCTCGGGCCATAGATCCGCCAGTTGGTGACTTCGAGGGCCGCCAAAATTTGCCGCTTTTCGGCCTCTGGTAGTGTCATCAGGGGCATAACCAAATCCTTTCGGCGAAGGGTCGTTAAGACAATGGACCTGTTGGGCCCGACTTAGCTACCGGTCTGCAGCAGCGCCTTGATTTGCTCTTCAGTAGGCGGCTGATTGCCGAGCGCCTCTATAGGGACGATGCGGTTATCCCGGCCGATCAGGATGTAGTGGGGTATGCCCACGACGCCGTAGCGCCGGGAGGTTTCGCCCGTGTCGAGAGCAATTGGGAACGGATAATCATGCTGGCTGACATAATTATCTAGGTTGTCGGCCCGATCCGCCGAATGAAGGGCAATGACGATAAAGCCCTGATCCCGATAGCGCTCGTATAGTTCGGCGACATAGGGCAGTTTTTCTACGCAGGGCGAACACCACGTAGCCCAAAAGTCGAGTAGCACCACCTTGCCCTGTAACTGCGCCAGACTGTTCAAGGGGGGATCCTCATAACCGACGACGGGTGCTACCCAGCGCTCAATGTCGATCTCAAAGGGCACGGCACCCTGATCCATAGTGTGCCGCTGGTGCATGACTTCCATTTCCCTAGGGCTAATGTAGCGGACAGAAAAGGTTTGGCCGTCGTCGGTGAATTCGGCGCGGTCCCATTGGAGGATTGCCTGTTCGGCTGTGGGTTTTTCCAAGGTTTGGCGCTGGGGAATGGTCAGGATGGGGGCGAGGCGGACGACGGTGTGTAGTAGGGCGTCCGAGGGGCCAGAGCCGGCCCAGACCCAGTAGTCGCGTTGCCAGCGGGTCAAGTGCGTGGACGGCTTGTCGGCAGACCGGTACGTGGATTGGGCTGTCGGGTCGCCGATCTCGGTTTCTAGGCCGGGGAAAGGCTCTCCTACCAGTGTTTGGCGGTATCCCGACAGGCGGTTCCGGTTAAGATCGTCCCGAATATGCGACTGACCGTCTGGGTGGTGGACGACTACGGTAAAGAGGTTGGCCTTTTCAATCCGGCCCGGTTGATCTGCCCGGCCGAGGATGGTATGCCACAGTTCTTGGCCATCGCCATCTACGCGCCAGGCGTGTAGCCATCCTTGGCGCAGTTGCGCTTGCACGGAACCGCCGATTGAGGCGGGTAGGTCAACCGAGTCGCGCCAAGCAGAGGTCGCGGCAGCCTCGGCGACGGCGATCAGTCCGGCCACGAGGCCGGTGCAGAGAATTTTAGCACAAGTCATGGTGAAAACCTTTCGCTAGGGGTTAGTGGGCCGGAAACGTGTCGATGTCGTCGAGCAAGTGTTTCAGTTGGGCTGGGCTGGGCACTTCGCCTTCTTGGCTGAGCCAAGCCAGCCGACAGTCGCGGTCAAAGAGGACGGACTGGGGAAAATTCCAGATGCCGTAGCGCTGCGCGCTCGCGCCTTCGTCCACTGCAATGGGCAACGTATAGCCGCGTTCGGCGACGAATGCGGCTAGGTCGTCGGCTCCTTCGGCGCTGTGGATGGCGATGACGACTAGGCCCTGATCTTTGTGTTTTTTGTATAACTCGTCATAGTGGGCTAGTTGTTCGATGGATTCGGGCGACCAAGTGGCCCAAAAATGCAGCAGTAATACTTGGCCTAGGAACCAGCCTATGCGGTCGCCTTTCTCAATGGGATTGATCCAGCGCTGGGCTTCGATATTGAAGGGTATGGCACCCCGGACCAATCTATGCTTTTGCTGCGTACGGTCCGCTTCAGCAGGGGAGACATAGTCGGCTATTAGCACTCCGCCGCTATCTAAAAGTTGGGCGTCGTCCCAGCGCACAAAACCTCCGTCGGCGAAAGCGCCAAAGCGCGGTCTTTCCGGCACGAACACCGTCGGAGTCAGGCGGATGAGCGTATCCCAATGGTCCGCATTTGGTCCTAGGGCTACCCAGAACTGCCCATCTTTCTCCCATTTGGTGATGCCGCGCTGGAGACGGGGCTTTTCAATGTCGCTCTGACGGACGGTGGTGTCGGGATTGGCGAACGCCTCCAACCCCAGTTTTTGGAGTATCAGAGCCAGTGCGGTACTGTCGAGATTGGCAAACGTCTCCGGCCCTCGTTTTTGGAGTATCAGAGCCAGAGTGGTGCTGTCGAGATTGGCAAACGTCTCCGGCGGCAGTTGTTGGAGTTGAGCCAGAGAGGGCAGACCGGCACCTGTAGTAGCCTTGCTTAGGTCAAAGCCGTTCTGGCGGACGGTGGTATCGAGGCTGGCGAACGCTTCCGGTGCCAGTTGTTGCCGGTGGGCCGCTATGGTGGTGCCCCAAAAGGTGTCGCGGACAAAGTACATGCCGTTGGCGTGGCGCACTTCAATGGCGGCGTCTTGGCCGAGTTGTTCGAGAGTTGGAGGTTGGTTCGGGTCGGCTTCGGCAAGGATGAGATGCCAAAGGGGAATGTCGTTTTGGTCGAGGCGACGGGCGTGCAGCAAGCCATCGACAATATATGCCTCTATACGCTCGCCCGGGTTGCTTTCTTCATCGACAGGGACGGACTCGCTCCACTGGGCTTGGTCGGCCGGATCTGCGGCTGCGGCGATGTAGAGGCCGCTGAGGAGCAGGGCTGCCGCCGCTACGACTTGGTACTTCATCGAACGAAAGGAATTCATCTGAAGCCTCCTTTGCTAAGGCTAGGGACGGTTGTTGGACGGTCTGTTGCTCTAGAAGAGCCCTTCGTCCAAAATGCGTGAACTTTTTTACGGCTCTTGGGAGTTTAGTTGTCGGCCTGCAGCAATGCCTTGATTTGCTCTTCAGTAGGCAGGTCGTTCACAAGGGCGATGCGGTTATTCCGGTCAATCAGGATGTAGTGGGGTATAGGTCCGCCTGGATCGAGACCGTAGCGTCGGTAGGTCTCGCCTGTGTCGAGGGCAATGGGGAACGCGTAATCATGCTGGCCGACAAAGTCATCTAGATTGTCGGCCATATACGCCGCATGCAGGCCAATGACGATAAAGCCCTGATCCTGATAGCGCTCGTACATCTCGGCGACATAGGGCATTTTTGCTACGCAGGGATTGCACCACGTAGCCCAAAAGTCGAGCAGCACTACTTTGCCCTGTAATTGCCCTAGACTGTTCAAGGGGGACTCCTCGTAACCGGCGACAGGCTGTAGCCAGCGCTCAATGTCAATTTCAAAGGGCACGGCACCCTTCTCCACAGCGTGCCGCTGGTGCATGACCTCCTTTTCTCTAGGGCTAATGTAGCGGACGGAAAAGGTCTGGCCGTCGTCGGTGAATTCGGCGCGATCCCATTGGAGGATTGCCTGATCAGCCGTGGGTTTTTCCAAGGTTTGGCGCTGGGGAACCGTTAGGATGGGGGCGAGGCGGATGACGGTGTGGAGCTGGGATTGGGTAGGACCCGAACCGGCCCAGATCCAGTGGTCGCGCTGCCAGCGGGTCAGGTGCGTGGACGGCTTTTCGGCGGATCGAAACGTGGATTGGAGTTGGACTACCGAGTCGCCGACCGCGGTTTCTAGGCCGGGGAAAGGCTCGCCTACTAGTGCTTGGCGGTGTCCCGACAGGCGATTCCGATTAGTCTCGTCCTGAACATGCGACTGGCCGTCTGGGTGAGAGACGACCACGGTAAAGGGGTTGGTCTTTTCAACTTGGCCCGCTTGATCCGCTCGGCCGAGGATGGTATGCCACAGTTCCTGACCCTCGGCATCCACGCGCCAAGCGTGTAGCCATCCTTCGCGCAGTTGCGCTTGGACGGAACCGCCGACTGAGGCCGGTAGGTCTTCCGAATGGTGCCAAGAGGTTGCAGCGGCTTCTGAGGCGGCGACGATCAATCCGGCGACGAGGCCGGTGCAGAAAATTTTAGCACAAGTCATGGTAAAATCCTTCCGCTATGGGCTAGGGGTTAATGAGTCGGGAACTTGTCGGTGTCGTCGAGCAGGTAATTCAGTTGGTCCTGGCTCGGAGCTTCGCCCTCTTGGCTGAGCCAAGCTATCCGACACTCGCGGTCGAGGAGGACGGATTGGGGGAAATTCCAGATGCCGTAGCGTTGCGCGCTCGCGCCTTCATCTACCGCAATGGGCAACGTATAGCCGCGTTCGGCGACGAAGGCGTCCACATCGTCGGCTCCTTCGGCACTGTGAATGGCGATGACGACTAGGCCCTCGTCTTTGTGCTTTTTGTATAACTCGTCATAGTGGGCGAGTTGCTCAACGGATTCGGGCGACCAAGTAGCCCAAAAATGCAGCACCACCACTTTACCTATGAACCAGCCTATGCGGTCGCCGTGCTCGATGGGGTTGATCCAGCGTTGGGCCTCTATATTGAAAGGTATGGCGCCCCGGACCAACTTGTAGCGTTGCTGCTTAAAGTCCAGCATGAAAGGGGAGGCATAGCTGGCTATCAGCATTCCGCTGCTGTCCCAGACGTGGGCGTCGTCCCAGTTCAAAAAAGCTCCGTCGGCGAAAGCTCCAAGCCGCGGCTTTTCTGGCACGAACAGCGTCGGCGTCAGACGGATGAGAGTATCCCAATGATCCTTATTGGGTCCCAAAGCTACCCAGAGCTGCCCATCTTTCTCCCATTTGAAGATGCCGCGTTGCAAAACCCGAGGGGGCGAACTCAGGCCAAGGCCGCTGTCGAAGCTGGCGAACGCCTCTGGTACCCGTTTTTTGATCAGAGCCAAAGTGGCGGTATCAAGGCTGGCGAATGCTTCCGGCCCCAGTTGTTGGACCATACCCGCCAGAGTAGTAGAGTCAACGCTGGCGAACGTCTCCAGTGGTATCTCTTGGAGCTTATCCGGAGTCACGCCCACCCGGTAGGCGTATCCGCTCGGGTCAATGCCGTTCTGGCGGACAGTGGTGTCGAGGCTGGCGAACGCCTCCGGTGCCAGTTGTTGCCGGTGGGCCGCTAGCGAGGGGAAACCCTGAAAGGTGTCGCGGACGAAGTGCATGCCGTTGGCGTGGCGCACTTCGATGGCGGTGTTGGCTCCGAGTCGTTCGAGAGTAGGAGGTTGATTTGGATCGGCTTCGGCGAGGATGAGGTGCCAATGGGGACTGTCGTTTTGGTCGAGGCGGCGGACGTGGAGCAAGCCATCGACAATATATGCCTCTATACGTTCGCCTGGACCGGCGAAAGGAGAGTCGTCGTCGCCAAGGGGAATAGACTCGCTCCACTGGGCTTGAGCGGTCGGATCTGCGGCTGCGGTGATGTAGGGGCCGCTGAGCAGCAGGGCTACCGCCGCGAGGATTTGGTACTTCATCGAACGAAGGGAACTCATCTGAAGCCTCCTTTGAGGTATCCCCGACAGGTCGGGGAAGTTGGTGGACGGTCTATTGCTCTATAAGAGCCTCTCGTCCAAAATGCGTGAACTGTTTTTACGGCTCTTGGGAATCGACGTAATGCACATTTTGTGCCAATATCAGAGTCGAAAATAAAAAATCCTTTAGGAAGTTACCCTAAAGGATTGAAAAACATGGGGTTAAATAGCGGAAAAATGTTACTCTACGAGGCGGGCATTAGATGGCGTTGAAAGCGGATCTACGATTTTTCGTTCAAATAAACGATTTTTGAACGATTTTTGAACGACTCTGAACGACTCTGAACGATTTTTACAGATTGGCTGTGGCTTCTTCAGTCCAAAATAGATGTCGCGCTTGGGCCCTTTGGTATGGGATGCTTCGCTGTGCTCAGCATGACAAGGGGAGGAACGCGTCAGTCTGTAATCTCCACACAGGCTCTTACGGCGACGGTTTCTCTGGCCGTTGCAACCCGTGCTTGCGCATTCGATACCGCAGCTTCTCCGGTCCCATGCCCAACAATCGAGCCGCCCCTCGGGGGCCATAGATCCGCCAGTTCGTGGATTGGAGAGCCGCCAAAATGCGCTGCTTTTCGTCCTCGTCTTCAGCACCCCAGTCGAACCCTTGTTCAACAGGCAGGACAAGCTCCGCCTCGGCCGCCTGAAACGGCACATCCGCCACCTGAATGACATCTCTGTCGCCCAACACGACCGCCTGCTGAATTACGTGCTCCAACTCGCGCACATTCCCCGGCCACGCATATTGCTGCAAATGCACCACCACCTCCTCGCCCAAAACCGGCGTCGGCCGCCCTAACTGTTCGGCACACCGGCTGGCAAAATGCGCCGCCAAGAGCGGGATATCCTCCTGACGCTCCCGCAGGGGCGGCAGTATTAAGGAGAGTACGCTCAAGCGGTAGAACAGATCCTCGCGGAACGTCCCCGCCTGAATGGCCTCTTCCAAATCCTTGTTGGTTGCAGCGACGACCCGCACGTCCACCGGGATGGACTGCTCGCCGCCGACGCGCGTCAGGTGTCCCTCCTCTAGGATGTGGAGCAAGGCCCGTTGGGAGTCTAAGGGCAAATCGCCCACCTCGTCGAGGAACAAGGTGCCGCCATCGGCCCGTTCAAAGTAGCCGATCTTTTGCGCATTTGCGCTGGTAAAGGCTCCCTTTTCGTGGCCGAACAGTTCGCTTTCGATCAGGCCGGCGGACAGGCCCCCGCAGTTGACCGGTATAAAGGGATTTGCTTGGCGCGGACTGAGGTTGTGGAGCAGCCGCGCCAGCACTCCCTTGCCGACCCCGGTCTCGCCTAGCACCAGCACTGTCATATCCGTCTCGGCCATTGATTCGACTTGTTCGAGGAGCCGTGCCATGGCTTGGCTCTGGCTGAGAAAACCCTGATTCGAGACCCGCAGCATTTGCTCTAGGTGCCGGAGACGAGTGGGGACCACTCGCATCTCTAGGCGAGCTACGTCCGACATCAAGCCATCCCGATCCATGGTCCGCACTTCAAAGTGGAACAGGCCGGCCGGCACGTCTTGGTACGTCACTTTATTGGCGGGCGCGAACGCGCTCCACTCTTCTGCTGGACCGTAGCCGACGAGCCGATGGCTGTAGCGCATCTGCTCGGCCCCACTCCTGAAACTGATGCCCTGGAAGTGGAACTGAATCTCGGGAGTGCTATCTGGGCAGGACACGGATTGGGGCTCGTCGAAAGTCCGCCCGGCTACGACTTGGCGGATGCGGATGCGAGGCGGCGTTTCTCCAGGCTGATAAGCAATGAGACCAGCCCGCGTTCCGAACCACAGTTGGCCTTGGCTATCGCGCAGAATGGCATCGACGATATTCTCAAGAGCGGACTTTCCGAGACGAATGCTTTGGAAGGTTCGACCGTCGTATTTTAGCACCCCCCCACCGCAGGTCCCAATCCACAGACATTCTTGCTGCGGGTCGGCCACCAAGGCCAGAATGCCGTTGGCGGACAGATCGCCTTGGTCAACTGTAAATTGGCGCACCTCTTTGGATTGGTAGTCAACGGCAAAAAGGCCGTGGGCGGTTCCCATCCAAATCGCGTCCTGGTACTCACACAAGGCATTCACATAGCCGACGGCCTCTATGCCAGCCATGTCACACGCGCGGAGATGACCATCCTTGTATTTGTACAGAGCCGGCCTTATTCCATAGAGGCCGAGCCAAAAGGAGCCTTCTCGATCCTGTAGCACGGCTCTATAACCCTGAGGCGGCAGATCCTCAATCGCAATGAAGCGATTTGCCTCGATCCGTCCTAGTTGCCACTCGGAAGTGCAGGCGAGTAAGTGCCCTTCTCGGCCTTGGAACAACATCTTGATTTCCACACCCCCTGCGATCACCGCGATCGCTTGGGTTTCTCTACCTACCGACTTGAATATTTGTCCCTCGGGGCCGACGCTCCAAACCTGCCCTTGTCGATCTACTACCATAGATAAGACGGTATAACCGACCTCCACCGGATGGATCCGGTGGTCCTCTAAGCAGGCCAAGCCTCCGGTCGTGCCAATCCAGATCCGGCCCTCTTGGTCTTCTCTCAGACGCCGAACCTCGTTGTCGGGCAGGCCGTCTTTTTTGTCGTATAGCTGGATACTGATTGGATCGCAAAAGATCAGCCCGCCACCCCACAGCCCCACCCAAATATTTCCTTCGCTATCCTCGTAGGTCAGGCGCGTATCCGAAAACTGAACATCCGGCAAGCCGGCTGAGAAAGGATGCCATTTCTCTCCATCATACACTACCACCCCCCGGCGGCTCAGCCAGATCCGATCGCAGTCGTCCACGCGCACATGGCGCGTTCCGACTTCCGCCCCCTCAACTTCCTCGTCTGCGCGGATGGTCTCGAAGTGTTGGCTCGCGGGCTCGTAGCGGCCTACAACGACTTCTGTGCCTACGTAGCGGAAACCGATCCACAGGTTGCCAGCAGTGTCTTGAGCGAAATTCCAAGGCCACTGCAACTGCGTCGCGTCATGTTCATCATCTGAATCTGTGTTCATGCGCTGGCCATCCATGCTGAGGACTCCGCGCCTCTGAGTCGCCAGCCACGTCGTACCCGCCGAGTCGGTCGCCATGTCGTACACCAGTCCTAGGGGCTTACCCGCTAGTTCCGTCATGCACTCTACACACCGTCCTTCGACGAACCGGCCCACTCCTGCTGAGGTCAGCACTCGCACCGAGCCGTCGGCTTGGGGTTGCAGGCCGAATATGTCGTTGGAAGGTAGCCCGTGTTCGGTGGTGTACACCTGAAAGCCGCGCCCGTCGTAGGCTGCTATCCCACCGCCGAACGTGCCGAATAACAGCCTTCCGTCCGCATCTTCTTCAATAGCTGTTATGGAGAGATGGGGCAGCCCATCCGACAGGCCGAAGGTGTCAAAATGCGCTCCGTCGAAGCGGCTTATGCCGCCGTCGGTTGTGCCGATCCAGAGGAGGCCGTGGCGGTCTTGGTAGATGGCTTCCACGTACATCCCAGCCAGCCCGTCGAAGACGGTGTATTGCTGTCCGAGGATGTGACCGAATGTCTTCTGGCTTGGGGCCGAGTGGTTCATCGTTGACTCGTCCAGTTTTGGGACTCCTTACGGCGTCGGCGCATCTTCCCGCAACAGTCCTTCCGCCTTTAGCTCGGCCCAGAGGTCCGTTGGTATTTCGTGCTGAAACCGCTGTGCGTTGGTCTCGATATGCTCTGGTGTGAGCGCACCGGGGATAATGGCCGCGACGAGGGGGTTTCCGAGCGGGAACTGCATGGCGGCGGCGGGCAAG
>JAPOYQ010000641.1:0-7624 GCA_026706505.1 Gemmatimonadota bacterium | reverse complement strand
GGGGAAGCGCACGTCGTGCCGCTGACAGACGGCTTGGATGCGGCGGGTCTTTTCGAGGATTTCGGGCGAGGCGGTGTCATAGGCGTAGCGGGCACCTTCGACCGGGCCGGAGGCGAGGATGCCGGAGGCAAAGACCGCGCCGATGACGATGCGCACGTCGCGCTCCTCGCAGAGTGGGAATTCCTCGTCGAGGGAATCTTGGTCCAAGAGCGTGTAGGGCATGGCGACGATGCAGAAGTCGAGGTCGGCCGCGTCGAGCAGGCGCGGCATGGCCCCCATGCGGTTGAGGCCCGCGCCGACGGCCTTGACTAGCCCTTGGGAGCGCAGCTCGTCGAGGGCGCGCCAGCCGCTGGTGATTAGGTGGTTGACGTGGGCGGAGAAGCGCTGCTCGCTGTCGTGGAAAAAGCTGTCGAGGTCGTGGATCAAGAGCAGATCAATGGAGTTGAGGCCCAACCGCTGCAGGCTGTCTTCCCACGAGCGCATGATGCCGTCGTACCCGTAGTCGAAGCGGAAGTCAAAGGGCAGACCGCCGATCCAGAAGCCCTTTTCGAAAGAATCGAGATTGCGAGTGGCCGTGAGCACTCGGCCGACCTTGGTCGAGAGGACGAAGTCTTTGCGCTCCTGCTGGCGGAGAAAGTAGCCGAGGCGGTGTTCGCTTTTGCCATAGCCGTAGAACGGGGCGGTGTCGTAGTAGCGGACGCCGGCATCCCAAGCCGCTTGCAGGGTGTCTTGGGCTTGGGTTTCGCTGACCGGGTCGAAAAGCTCGCCCAAAGGAGCACCGCCAAAGCCGAGTGTGCTTAGCTCGACGCCGGTGCGCAAAGCGCGCGTGGGGATAGTGGACATGGGATGCTTCCTTTCTACAGATTGATCTAAGTTGTTAGAAGCGGCCGTGATGCGATTCGGCTGGCGCTTGGTACTCCACCTTGAGGTGGGGTGTTTCGAGCCGCTTGTGGCCGTCTACTTTGGAGGTCAGGCAGCTTTCGAGCGCGCCGCTGACGATTAGGGTGCGCTCGGCGGGGAAGGGCGCACGACCGGTCTCGATCATTTCCCAGATCTTGGCCACCAGACAGGCTGAGTACGTGACGTTGGGCGTCGGCGGCAAGAAAAATTGGGTCGAGATGGGATCGTCCTCGCCAGCTATCTTACAGGCGAAGCAGTAGTCGCGGATGGCGCCGTTGAGCATCAGGAGGGTCGTCTTGAGGCCGTCGTTGTGCTCGATGAAGTACGCGGCTGGCTCTTCGACGAGCCCGGGCAACTCGCCATTGCCGAGCAGGTCTTGGGTGCGGCCGTCTTCGTCGGTTTTGCCGCAAGGGGAGTCGCTGCGCGAGAGGGCGGAGTCTAGCAGTCTTAGGGAATAGCGGCCGTCTTCGCCCGCCTTCCATACGTCGTCTCCTTCGATCAATTGCACGGATTTGACGCCGGTCTCGCCGCCGGAGCGACGCTCGATCATGCACTGCATGGCCTCTAGCGCGTGATAATCCATGGGGTCGGAGCCGCCGACGCCGACCATCAGCGCCTCTTCGATCTGGCAGCCCAAGGGCAGCTCGACATCGGGCAGACGCCAAGTGACCGGCAGCGACGAACCGGCGAGGATCGGGAAGCCGAGCCGGTGGCCATCATCTACCATTTCTCGCGCCTTGTCAAAGCTGTAGGAGAGGTGCTTGTCGTTGTAGATGGGCGCGGTGCGGCCGTCTTCTTCAAAGACTTTGACACATTCTTTGAAAAACTCGTAGCGCGGGTACAGAACCTGTCCTTTGTCGTTTCTGGGGTACTCGCCGTGCTCGCCGATGATCAGCACCGCGTCGCAAGCTAGTTCGTCGCCGCCGCAGCGCAGGGCCTCGGCGATGGTGGGGTACACGGCGAAGCCGAATTCGCGCGCCCGGTCTTGGCTTTGGTCGCCTTCGGGCTGCTGATCGACGTAGAGCGAGACGATTTTGCAGTCGGGACGGTGCCAGCGGCCGCCGTAGGGATAGCCGACTACGAAGCGGTCGGCAAAGTGCTGGGCGTGCGAGAGGTAGCGATAGATGGTAGCGATGACGGCGATGCGTTTGGTGGCCATGGGCGACGAAAGCTCCAGGGAAAGAGGCGAGAGGGCCTTAAGAGAAACTAGGTTCTCCAGAAAGTGGATTCTTCAGTGGCTTGGTAGGCGATGTTTAGATGAGGCGTCTCGATCTGGATTTGGTCTTGCTGAAGGCTATCGACGCCGGCGATGACCAAGCCCGAGGTGAGCAGAGTGCGTTCGACTGGATAGGTGGCTTTGCCGGTCAGGAACATCTGCTCGATGTTGTTGGTCAGCGGGCTGAAGAAATTGGCCAGCGTAGTGCGGGCCGGGGGCATGGGCAAGTACATCTGAGTAGAGAACGGCTCGTCCCGTCCCGTGAGCCGAGCGGCGAAGTTGAAATCTTGGACTAGCCCGTTCATCAGCATCATGGTCGAAAGGAGGCCGTCGGCGTGCTCGTACTGGTAGGCGACGGGGCTCTCGACTAGATGCTTGAGTTCGTCGATGGTGGGGAAGGGGTTGTTGAACCCAGGTCTTGCCGGAGTGAGCGTGTGGCTGCGGCAGAGGCAGGCTTCAAAAAGCTCGCGCGACCACGCGCCCTCGGCGTGCGCTTGCCAGAAGGCATCGTCGCGGTGGGCCCGGAGCCATTTGACCCCGGTCTCGCCGCCCCTTCTGCGCTCGACCATGCACTGCAAGGTCTCCAAGCCGTGGAAGTCGTAGCTATCGACGCCGCCATAGCAGACGCAGACTGCTTCTTCGACTTCGGCACCAAGGGGCATGTCGAGCGAAGGGGTGCGCCAGGTAACGGGCAGCGAGGAACCGGCCATGAAGGCGAAGTCGAGTTCCTGCGAGACATCGTACATCTCTTGGCACCAGTCCCAGTTCCAGGAAAGGTGCTTGTCGTTGAACACGGGCGCGCTCTTGCCGGTTGTGCGATAGACCGAGGCGATCTGTTTGAAAAGCTCGTAGCGCGGGTAGAGGTGCTGGCCCTTTTCATTGTGCCCATAAGTGCCGTGCTCGGCGATGAGTAGGACGCCATCGACGGCCAAATCTGCGCCGCCCAGCGTCAGGGCGTCGGCGACGGTGGGGTAGATCTCCATGTGGGGGAAGCGGGTCGCCCGATCTTGGCTCAGATCGCCTTCGGGACGCTGATCTACGTACAGCGAGACCAGATCCATGGGCGGGCGATGGTGCCGGCTATTCCAGCCGTAGCCTTCGAGGAAGCGGTCGCAGATGTGCTGGGCGTGGGAGTACTTGCGGTACTCGGTGACGATGGCGGCGATCCGGGGCCGCGTCGCTCCAGCGGTGGAGGTCATTCGTCTCTTTCAGGTTTTTCGGAGGGCGGATTGGGAGGAAGGGGCTGGTTTTTGGCTGCCGCCGGCCATGGCCGGATGGCGTCTTGCCTGCATCGTGGGTCGGAGGGCCGGCAGACCCGGGGCGCCCGTATCCGCTATTTTCACCTCCCGGTAGGAAGGGCCGGAAGATAACCGGGGGCATGGCAGGGTCAACGAACCGGTATCGCGAATGTTCAGGGGCGGGAAATCGCCGCCTGCCGGGGCCGCATGATCAGCCACACCCGGACATCCGCGCCACCGAATTTCGAAGGCACGATGCCCTCCGGTGACAGAATTCAACCAAGGTTTTCCGGCATGAACCCGGTTGAGGAGGCGAGGCATGAAAGCGGTATTCAACGACCTGTTCTGCTGGTCGGTGTTCAGCGAGCGCCGGCAGATCGATTTCAACGGCCACCTCTGGGTCCGGGAGGGAGGCAACGTGCTGGTCGATCCGGTGCCGATGATCGAGTCGGACCTGCGGCAGCTGGACCACCTCGGGGGCGCGAAGTGGATCGTGGTGACCAACAGGGACCACCAGCGGGAAGCCGCCGCCTTCCGCGAGCGCTGCGGCGCGCAGGTCGTCGCTCACCCCGAAGACGCGGAGGGTATCGAAGCGCAGGTGGACCGCACCGTCGGCGACGGCGAGGAGATCGTGCCCGGGCTGCGGGCGGTGCAGCTCCGCTTCGGGAAGAGCGCCGGGGAGATCGTCCTGTACTGGCCGGAGAAGCGGACCATCCTCGCCAGCGACCTCGTGGTGGGAGCGCCGGTGGGGCGGTTCTCGCTGTTGATGGACGAGGTCCTGGAAGATCCTGCGGCGGCGGCCCTGGAGGTGCGCAAGCTGCTGGCGCTCGATTTCGACGCCATCGTCGTCGGCGACGGCCACTCCGTCATGCGGGATGCCCGGGAGCGGTTGCTCGAGTGCCTCGAAGGGCGAACGGACATCTACATCAACCAGGTCAACAGCGGTGACGTGGACTGGACCCCCTGCTCGCGCCGCGAGGGGTACGCCTGGGACGCCAGGGAGATCGACGCCCTCGTCGGCGCCCGCAACCTCGGCTACCGCCTGATCCGCCTGCCGCCGGGACAGTCGACCTTCCCCCTTCATTTCCACCACCTCGCCGAAGAGCTGTTCTTCGCCGTCGAAGGTGAGTGCACCCTGGTCACCCCGCGGGGCGACCGGCCGGTGCGCAAGGGGGATTTCATCGCCTTTCCCCCGGGACCGGGCGGCGCCCACAAGTTCACGAACGAAGGGGACGAGCCCTGCGAGCTGCTCGCTCTCGGCGACCGCCGGCAGGGGGACGTCGCCGAGTACCCGGACTCGGACAAGGTCAACTTCATCCGCCGGCCCGGCTCCCGCATCTTCCGGAAGCGGGACGCCGTCGACTACTGGGAGGGGGAGTAGATGGACAGCTTCATCGCCGTGCACAGCGGTTTCGACGGGGGCTGGCCCTGGGCGGCCGACCACTTCCGCGACCTGTGGCAACGGCAGGGAGTGGTCGGATTCCGGCGCCTCGCCCACGGGGACGACCGCCCCCTGGGGGAGGTGGCCGGCGAACAGGCAGCCCGGGTGCGCAGGCTGGCCTGCCTCGGGGTCCGCGTCACCCATGACTGCCTCGAGGCGTTTCCGTCGCTGCGGGAGGCGACCTTCCAGGGGCCCCCTAACCGTCTTGCCGACGATTGCGAGGCGGCGCTCGCCGAGAGAGGTGTGGTCTTGTACAGGCGGCTGTCCGAGGGGTTCTGGGGCCAGTCGGTCGCCGAGTGCGGGCTGGCCCTCACCCTGTGCGCGCTGCGCCGCATTCCGCAGCTGCACACCGGGATCGCCACGGCCGCCCCCGACTGGGACTGGCGTCCGGCCGGCGGCATCGGGGCCCCGGGGCAGCGGGGGGTGCAGTACAGCGACGACCCCGCCTTCGCCAACGGGACCCTCGCCGGCAAGCGGGTCAGGGTGGTCGGCGCCGGCAACGTCGGCAGCCGCTACGCCGCCTTCGCCAGGGCCCTGGGGGCCGATGTGGCAGCCTGGGATCCGTATGCGGCCGAGCCCGCCTTCCATCGGGCCGGCTCGCGCCGGGAGCACCACCTGGCGCGCCTCGTGGAGGATGCCGAGGTCTTCGCGCCGATGGTGCCTCTCACCGAGTCAACCAGGGGGCTGGCCAGCGCCGACCACATCCGCGCCCTGCCGGGAGGCTGTCTGGTCGTGCTGGTCACCCGGGCGGAAGTCTGCGACATGGCGGCCCTGCGGCGCCGGGTGCTCGCCGACGAGTTGAGCCTTGCCGCCGACGTCTTCGACATCGAGCCGCTGCCGCCGGACGACCCTCTGATCGGCAGGCACAACGTCGTGCACACGCCCCATATCGCCGGGCGCACCGCCGACGCCAACCGCTCCTGGGCGGAGCACCTGGCGGATCAGTTCCAGCCGCGGGATCGGTGTCCGTCATCGGCCGGCTCGCCGCAGCAGGAGTAGCTCCAGACCTCTCAACCTGACGGTCGAAAGCGTTTGATGCGGATTTCCTTTACGGCGCGATAATGCCTGTCGTTCGCCGTCAGCAGCGCGCGGCCGTGGACGGTTGCGGTCGCCCCGATCAGGGCGTCGGCGATCTGCAGGGAGTGGCTGAGGTAGTGTCGTTCGACGTAGAACATCGCCCGGGCTGAAATCTCCTCGGTGACGTAGAGCAGGCGAGCGTTCCACCGCCGCAGGGAACGGCGCAGGTTTCTCAACTCGTTGCCGTCCCGCATTCCCTGCACCAGCTCCATGTAGGTCACCACGGACATGCAGAGGTCGGATTCCTCCTCGACCGCCTGGAAGGCCCGCCTGTCCCCTCTGAAGTACCAGATGAAAACGTCGGTATCGACGAGCATTCAGTTCCGGCCGCGGCGTAGTTTGCGCACGTAATCCGCGACATCCGCCGACTCGGCGTAATCCGCCCACATGCCGAACGCCCCGGTTTCTTCCTCCCCCATCTCTATCTCCGGCTCGTGGCCGATGGGCACCAGCTTCGCGCAGGGCCGGCCGCGGTAGGTGATAACTACCTCCTCGCCCCTGCCGACGGTGGCCAACAACTCCTTGACGTGAAACCTCAGGTCCTTCGCCGTGGCTCTCATGGTCGACCTCCTCCCAAGTCCTCGGGTGGATGGCTATTCTCCTTACCGCGGAAGAGTTTGACATTTTGAATTGTAAACTTCAGGCTCGCAGCGGACAATGGCCGATGCCGTTCAGTTCCCGTAACCTGGATCGACTGCTTGCAAACAGGAGGGGCATCGGCGAACTTCCCGTTCGCGCGGCGGGTTCCGGGCGGCCGCGATTCGGGTATTTCAAAACGCGGAAAAACAACGAGTTACAACAGATGTTCACTCACACTCCGGCAAGTCTTTCGGGTAGCGCGCCGGCAGTTCCCGGCATGGCCGCCGGCGGTTCGATCCAAGGTCCATGAACGGGTTGCGGGCGGGAATCCAGGGTCAGGAGCGGCGCAACCGTAAGCTGCTCAGGTCCACCGGCTACCTCGGAGCGGAGGTGGCCTCCGAGGTGCTGCCCCTGCGGATCGACGTCGGCTCCCAGGAGAAGCTGACCCGGGCCCAGGCCGACCTTCTCGAGGCGCTGCAGGTCCAGTCCGCCCGCACCGCGATCCGCTCCCTCGCCTCCCTGGCGGCCATCGGCGAGCTCGATCACCTCGGCGGCGGCCTCGAGCTGATTCCCGGCCTGCTGCTGACGCTGAGCTGCACCGACTACGAGCGCGTCGAGTACACGATCGAGCACGCCCACACCAGCATCGGCTACTACGCCAGCCTCGCCGCCTTCGGGTTCGTCGGCGAAGAGGCGGTCGTCGAGGGCTTCCGCCGCGGCCTGGATTTTCCCGGCCACGTCTCCTGGCTGCCCGGGGGGACCCAGCTCAACGGCGGACGCCTCGGGGTGATGATTCCCGTCGCCGTCGGGCAGGCCCTCGGCAAGCGCGCCCGCCGCGACGGCGCCTGGGTCATCACCCACTGCGGCGACGCCGGCTGGGTTTCGGGGCAGGCGCTCAACGGGTTCAACGGCGCCGACGTCGCCGGCGCGCCCATCACCTTCGTGATGCACCGCAACGGCATCCAGCTTTCCGGTGCGACGCACAGCATCATGGACAAGGACCCGCGTCCGATCATCGAGGCGCTGGGAATCAGCATCATCGAGATACCGACCCTGCACGACAGCGCCGGGCTGTACGAAAACGACCAAGAGCGGTACAGCATAACGCAGGAGGGGAGGGCCAACATGATATAGCCCACAGGCCACTGGACGGGGAGCGGAGAGCCCGTCACC
>JAPOYQ010000677.1 GCA_026706505.1 Gemmatimonadota bacterium | reverse complement strand
AAGAGCCTAAGTCGAAGAATAACTCCCGTATCTCGTCGGTGCTGGTAAAGGCCAAGGACGTCTCAAAGATGCCGTCGAAGAAGGCCGTCGCGGGCGCGTTGTCCAAGAAGGTGAGCAGCGCGACGCCTCGGCGTTCCACCAATCCCAGCGAGATATTTTCCCCGAGCGTCTGGACCTCCAGCTCGGCCAGCCGCGGGCGCTCGCGGCGGTAGCGGCTGATCTCACCGCGCAACGCGGAGTCAACCACCTCGTACGTGGCCTCGCTCACCTGCACTTGGCCCGCGCCAGCCTTTTTGTAAAAATCCACCGCCCCTTGATCCGCGGCCGCTAGCTGGTCGTATTGTTCAGCCGATACCTCGGCGGCTCGCGTGCTATCCGTGTCGGTGATCGTCACGCGTACAAAGCGGATGTAGTCGCTCACCATGCGCCCTTCTCTGTCAAGGCGCGAGGGGCTCAGCTCGATTTCAAATTCTCGCTGGTCCTTGTTCGACTTCAAGGTGCGGAAAACTTGGTTGAATCTGCGCTGACCTTTTGTGACCTCGGCTCCATCCGAGGTCAAAACCACGAATTGCAGGAAGGGGTCGCCTAGCTCCTCGCCGACGAAGTTGAGCCGGATGTGGGTGGCTGCCACCAGCCGCCCCAAATCGACCTCAAACCACCATTGGCGCACTGGGCTTGCCGGATCGGGTTCCCAATAGGTGCTCAAGTCCCCGTCGAAAAGGTGGGCCAGATCCGCGGCCCGAGTGCCCGCACTGAGGGCGTCGCGCAAGGTCGCGTCCTCTGAACCCTTGCCGCGCTTGATAAACGCCGCAATGTCTGACGTTGCCAGTGTGTTCTTGGGCACGAAGTGAGGACGCACGATCCCGGTTTCGTCGATGTCGAGCGTACCGGCGGGAAAAGTCCACTGCTGCCAGTGCGCCTGCCGATCGACGACGACCCTGTTCCCGGCGATGGTATGGCCCTGTCCATAGGCGGCGACAACGCCCAACACACTCAGTAACAACGCAGCGTTCAACATGGCCCCTGCTCCTCAATAGGCGACGGCAACGGGCCGCATTTGCACTTGGCGCTGCCCGCCACTTTTGACCTCAACTTGGCAGATGTACAGACCGGGGGCCACCTGCTGGCCGGCCTCGTCTCGCCCGTCCCATTGATGCGGATGCCGTCCCGCGCCATCGACGTCTGCGTACACGCGCCGCACCAAGCGACCACTCAAGTCTCGCACCAGCACCTCCACCGGCACCGGCTCGGTCACTTTGAGCAGTTCGTAGGCAATCTCCACTTGATCGTTGATCTGGTCGCCGTTGGGCGTAAACGCCTCAGTGCTCAGCGACACGGCTCCTAAGACCTTATCGTCTAGGGTCATCGCCTGCACCAAAAGTTGGTTGCCATCTACCAGCTCGTTGGCCTCGCCAGCGGCCACGATCTGCCCGATCTCCCCCGGCGCGGTGCTGTCGATCACCCGGCCTTCAAAAATTGCGCCAAAACGGAAAATTTCCGCGCGCACATCCACTTCGAGCAGCTCGCCGCTGCGCTCGACATCCAGCCGTGGGAAACCCAAGACTACGCCGGCCTCCTCGGCCACTGCGCTGAAATCCGCCACGGGTTCACCGCTGAGGCGCACGGCCTCTACGCCGACGATCCGGCCGCCGACCAAGCGCAGGTCCAAACCGTCAAATCCTTGGTCGCCGGGTTCAATCGTCGGGCGCACTGCATAGGTAAACGTGCGTTCCTCAGCCACGGCCGCTTGCCAAGGATCGATCTCGCCGACTAAGCCGGTCACCAAGCGCGGGGAAACGGCGAATTCGAGATAGCCGAGCTGTCCGCCGGCTTGGCCGAAGGAGCTGAATGCTATCCTAAACTGCACATAGCGGTGGGAGCGCGTCGCCCGCAGCGCCACGCCCGCGCTGTCGGCGAATTCGTACGGCGACGACCACAGCTCCCACTGGGCGGTGTCGTCGGTGATGGCCCCGCGCATGATCGGCCCCAAGCGGCCATAGGTTTTGCGGGTCAGCAGCTTGCCGTCCTCGCCAAAGGGCACCTGCTCGTCGCCGCGGAAGGTCTTGCGCCAGTACACGAGCGGCGTCTCGTCGCCGCCGGCGCGGGAGCGAATCTCCACTTGCGCCCCTTCGTCCTGCCGCCCTCCCCAGCGCACCCAGCCCAAATTGGCGAATTCGCCTATATCGAGAACATTGGACTGGTACGAGGCCGAGCCTTGGAAACCGCCGCCGTACACCTCCAACTCAGCCAGGTCCCATATCTTATCTTGCGGCATTACGTGAATCATCAAATAGCGAATCGGCGTCCCGTCTAGCTCGATGTCGAGTTGCGGGTTTTTGTTTTCGAGGATTTCCGCAACCACCTTTAGCTCAATGCCCTTTTGTCTTTTGGGATCCCTCAGCGACCGATTGAGCGCACTCGCTCCAACGAATTCAATCTGATCAACGCCGCCCCCGGCATCGGTCTGCGCGGCGACGATGACGTGGGCGACAGAGCGCTCGCTGCCCACCTTTGGGACGAAGCGGACCAACCGCGTCGCAAAGTCGCCGCCGAGATCAAAGAAAAGAGCCGTGCCGTAGAAGTTATGGGCGTGTTCCCTCGGACGAGTCTCCAAGAAAAACGTCGTTGGGTCCCCGTCGATCACCAAGCTCAGTTCGTCGCCGACATCTTCAAAACCATTGTACGCGCCGTGCTGAAAATTGCCGCTGACCCCGCTCAAGGTCGTCGCCATATTATCGCCCTCGTTGTAGAAGAACGGCGTGATCTGCTCCGTGAGCGCGAGCCCAAAGCTCTCGCCGCCTAAGTTCTTGTCTAAGTCGGCCCAACTCAACTGGCGAAACTCGGCACCAGCGTCCACCTCGGCTGGAGGCGGCAAGCTCTCGCCGCCGATGCGATAGATGACCAAGGCCGCACTCGGCTGGACGCCGAGCAAGGCCAACAGGGCCGCAATGAGCCACGTCGTGCGCTGCAATTTTTTCATAACGGCACCTCCAAGAAGAAGAGGGGATGGGACTAGCCCATCCCCTCTCGTTCTTGCATCCTAAATACTGCCCGCTTACTGGACGAAAGCGGACTTGATGCGACCCCAGCTATTCTCCTCGACCGCGCTCTCGATCGCACTGAAATCGACGCGCGGATCAACGGGTGCCAGCAGGAAATCCGTGGCCGAAGCCGTGGTTTTCCACACGTCGGTGGCGCCCGAAAGAGACCACTGGCCAGAGTGCTCGGCATCCTGGCCAACGCCGCCGTCGGCACCGGCTACATCGCTGTCGAAGACCGCCCAGCCCAAGCCGGTGATATCGCCCTCGTTGTAGTCGTGGATGACGCTGCCTTCCGGGTCGTTGAAGAGAAAGTCGTCCCAAGCCTGACGCCGCACCTCGATAAAGGCCGTGGCCTCGCCGCCACCGATTTCGCCGTCCAAGCGGAAGCCGTGGTCGGCGTAGGGCAGCTCGTCGTGCCACTGCGCTTGGGTCATCCAAAACCACGACCAACTCTCCTGGCCGTCGGGACCGAGGTTCGGGAAGCGTGTGTGGTAGGACTGCGACCAGCGGCCTTGGGCCAAGGCGCGCTCTTCCTCGTTCTCTATGTCGGCGGTGCCAAAGCGCATCTGATCGCCGCTGTGGTCGCCATCGACGTGCATTTCCCAGCTATCGTCGCCGCCGGCCACGCCGCCTTGGGCATCGCGATCGTAGAAGTCGTCAAAGCGCTCCATCATGAAATAGAGGCTATTGGTGGACTCGCTCCAGCCGACGATAGAGCGGAAGTTCAAGTCGCCAAAATCAGCCGGCTTTTCGCCGTTGAACTCGGTGTGCTCGGCAAAAGAAATCAAGTAGTCCTCGGGCACGATCGACCATTCGGACAGATCGCCGTCCAGCGTGGGCTCAAGGCCCGCCGGCCACTGGAAAGCCGTGCGCACAGCGCCCTCGGGCACGTGCGCCGTAGCTGGAGCGACGACGGCCACGCACAGGGCCAGTGCGAGCAAAACAGTGATTTTTTTCAAAATCCTCCTCCTTGGTTAGTTAAAACGCCCGCTACAGTGGGGCATAATATTATGATATTATAATCAAAATGCTTTCGTTGCACTGCACTTATTTTGATAACGACCTCCTTTCTCTGTGCGGTTGTATCTATTGCGGTGTTTGCAGGTGTGCAATGCGGCTCCGAGCCGCCGCTAGCACCTTCTCGTCGCCGCGCCAGTGCCGGACAAAAGCTCCATAGGCAAGGCGCGCCGCCGCGGCCTCGCCCTGTTGCTCGTAGGCTTGGCCCAGCGCGTAGTGGGAGCGCGCATGTGTAGAATCGCGCCGCACGACCTCCTCAAACTGGGCAATAGCCTCTGTCAAGGACTCGCGCCGGGCCAAGGCCATGCCCAATCCGTAGTACGCATCGCGCAGTTCGGCATCGCAGGCGAGGGCGGCCCGATAGGCGCTGATGGCTTTTTCCAAGTCGTCCTGCAAGGCATACACATTGCCCAAGGCATTGTGCGCCTTGGCGTAGCAGGCGTCGATGTCCAAGGCGCGGGAAAACGCGGCCTCGGCCTCGGCCCAACGCTGCTTTTGCGCGTGAGCAAAGCCCATGGTAAAATGCGCTTCGGGCGCGCGCCGCCCACGCGGCTCGTGCGCCGCGATTTTGCCAGCCAAGTGCGCAGCGCGCTCGACATCGCCCTGCCGCAGGTGGATTTGCACCACCGCGGCCAGCGCGTCAACGTGCTCGGGCTCGCGGCTGAGCACTTCCTTGTACGTGCTCAGCGCGTCGGCGTATTGCCCCAAGCGCATCTGCGCTCGGCCCAGCGCCAACCGCGCTTCCACATCGCCCGGCTCTCTCTCCAGCACCTTTTCCAAAGTCTCTTCCCGCTCTGACAAGTCGAGCAGGCCCTCTAGGCGCGCGAGCATGGCTTCGGCTTCGTCGTAGCGGCCCTGGGCCGAGTACAAATTCGCCAAATCGTGATACGCCTCGCCGTAGTTGGCATCGAGCACCACGGCCCGGTTGAGCGCCTGCGCTGCTTCGTCGTACCGCTTCTCGTTCAGGTAGAGCCGTCCCAGGTCCCGCCAGATTTCCTTGCGCTTTGGTGCCAACTCAGCCGCTTCCAGCAAAACCTCTTCCGCGCGCGCATTGCGGCCCTGCTGGCTGTAGAGCAACGCTAGGGCTTGCCGCGCTTCCACGTCTTTTGGCGCGATGTAAAGCGCCCTCAGCAGGGCCTCTTCGGCGCGTTCATATTGCCCCTGCTCCTTGTGCAAGAAGGCCAACAAGCGATACGAGCTAGGCGATTGAGGATCAAAGCGTAGCGCGGTTTCCGCCGCCTCTACCGCCTGCGGGTAGCGGCCTGCTTCGAGGTGGGCGATGGCCAAGTTGTGATAGGAGGGAATGTACGTCGAATCCAGCGCAATGGCCCGTGCAAAATGCGCGGACGCCGCCGTGCTCTTGCGCTGCAAATGCGCCAAGCCTAGGTAAAAGTGCGCGTCGCGGGACAGCGAATCGCGGCTAACGGCCTCTTGGTACACAGCCGCAGCTTGATCGTACTGCCCCTGATCCAAATAGGCCCTTCCCACTGCGAGCAGTGAATTGTCCGCTGGCGGCTCTTGCCGCACTTCGCCGCATCCCCCGATCGAGACGAGGGCGAGTACGGCGATGCAATCCACGGGCAAGCGGGACATATCGTAGATTCTCTCCGAAACCAGAACGGCGACTAAAAATGTTGCAAGTGCTTGTTGTTAAAGTAATTATAGATTAAAATTTGGATTAATTTGAATATCATATATATATGTATCTAAAACCTAAGTCAAGAAATAAAGTGTTTCGCAGTTTGGCGTTTTTCGGCCAAGCGGCGGCCCATCTTTTCGCGCTCTGCCTGCTCTCTATAGGCTGCGATCCTCCGCCCCCACAACCCCAAGCGGACGCCGCGTACCACGTCTATCCGGGCGACGACATCCAAGCGGCCCTCGAAGCGGCAGCCCGCGACTCAATCCACAAGACCGTCAAAGTTCACGCGGGGACCTATCGTCCGCAGCGGACCGGCCAAGCGATGCTCTTCTTCGCGGCCCGCCACGACGGCATCGCGCTCGAAGCAGTAGGGCACGTGGTGCTGACGGCCGCCCATGCCGAGCGCGCCGATCCCGACGCGGCGAGTTACCCAGCCATCGTCAACCACGTAGTCTTCTTCGGCGACGGCATCTCTCAGCGCACCATCCTGCGCGGTTTCACCATCACCGGTGCCAACAACTTTGCCAGCCGCAGCGAAGGCCCCGAGCCAATCCAGCCGGACTCCTCCAATGGAGTGCGCTGGGAAAAGGGACTGTTCTTCTACGCCGACGGCGGCGGCATCAAGGTATTTGGCCGTTCCTATCCAACCCTCGAAGAGTTAGAACTCCACGACAACTACGCCAGCCCCTGCGGCGGCGGCATCTCCATCGAGCATCGGGGGTTCGACGCTGAGGCCGTGCTGATCAAAAACTCCCTCTTCCGCAACAATAGCTGCCAAATCACCGGCGCGGCCGTCGATGTGCTACCCGGCAGCGCGGCCGTGCTCGACAACTGTCTCTTCGTCGGCAATGTCGCCAATCTCGGTCCCGACTACGTGGGCCGCCGTGGCGGCGTCGAGTACAACAAGGCACACGGCTCGGGTGCGTTGACAGTCTTTCCCGGCGCGCGCGTCGAAGTGCGCAACTGCACCTTCACGGACAACTGGAACGGCGTTGACGACAAGGGTCGCGGCAGTTCATACCACAATACTATTTTCTGGATGAACGTGCGCAGCGGCGGCATTGCCCCCGGCAGCCGCTACGAAGTCGATCTGCTCGACAGCCGCCGTTTCAGCGGCTGCTTCGTCCGCGGCCAGATCGACGACCTGCGCGGCACCTTGGACCCAGAGCGCAATGTACTCCAAGCACCCGACCCACAATTCGACGAGCACTACCGACCCCAAGCCCCTGCCTACGCCGGAGTGGGCTACCGGCCGCCAGAGGAGTAGAGGCATAGCTCAGACAACAAGCATTCGCTTTGATAAAAAAACCAGCGTTGCCTATACTGTCTGCTCGTCCAGCGTCGGCCCTTGCTCATCTAGCCCTCTATGGTCATTCCACCTATGCTGAAACTGCTCTCTACTCTCGCCGTCCTCTCGCTGGCGGCACCGCACCACACTGGGGCACAGGGCACCGCTGCTATCCGCCAACAGCGGCTCGAACTGGACCGCACGGTCTGGTCCGATGAGCGGCGCGCCCAGCAGTACGAGGCCGTCTTTGTCTCCTTATGGGATCGACTGCGCGCTGCTCAAGAGGCGAAGCCAATACTAGCCGCTTTTCCCTTTGACCAACTGCTACTCGGCATCCCACAGGATAGCGTCAAACACGACTGGGATATCGTCGAAACGCACTATGGCAACCCGCCGCGCACGCTTGAGCAAGTGCAGTGGTCGGCCCTACTCGAACAATGGGAAAATGAGGGCTTCGTTCTCGAACAATCCGAATGGCACCACAAGCAATTCATCCCGGCAGAGGACGGTCCTGCCCGCTCTTTAATAGACCTGAAACTGCACGTCAAAAACCGCGCTAAGCGTCTAATCGTCAGCGGCG
Source organism: Gemmatimonadota bacterium (assembly GCA_026706505.1). The sequence continues at coordinate 10,860 of JAPOYQ010000677.1, read as the reverse complement.
ACCTGTCCGTCACCTGGAGCGAGCGGCAAGACGAGGCCGGGCACTATATCCCCGCCACCATCGACGCTTCGAATCTGATCCTGACCGAACGCCGTGGCGCACCCACTTTTACCTCTTCAGCCGTCTTGGCGGACGACACCGCGCTCTCGCCTCTCATCGCCGCCGACCTCGATGGCGACGGCCTCGACGACTTGCTCGCACTCGGTGCCAACCTGTTCTACCGCAACCAAGGCGGACGCTTTGCGCCCGAGCCGCTTTTGGCGTATCCACCTCCGGTCGGTCGCGTCGAAGTGGCGCTCTTGGCCGATTTTACCGGCGATGGAGCACCCGATCTAATCGTCGGTGGCCCCGGGCAATTGCTGGGCCTCTACGAGGGCGGCCAGGACTTCGACCAACCCGGCTTAGCCATTGCGACTCGGCCCCTACAATACCCCGAAGCCATGAGCGCGGGCGACATAGACGCCGACGGCGACCTCGACCTGTGGGTTGGCCAGTACCGGCTGCCCTACCGCGAAGGCCAGATGCCTACGCCCTACTACGACGCCAACGACGGCTATCCCGCGTACCTACTGAGCAACGACGGCAACGGACGCTTCACCGACATCACGGCCCGCGCGGGCCTCGAAGCCAAGCGCAAGCGACGCACCTACAGCGGCTCCTTGGCCGATCTCGACGGCGACGACGACCTCGACTTACTGGTCGTCAGCGACTTCGCCGGCATCGACCTGTACTACAACGACGGCACTGGCACCTTTGCCGACGTCACCTCCCGCACCGTCAGCGAAGCATCGACTTTTGGCATGTCCCACGTCTTTGGCGACTACAATGCCGACGACCGCCTCGACATGTACGTAGTGGGCATGAGTTCGACCACGGCGCGCCGCCTCGACTACCTCAATCTCGGCCGCGAGGAGTACCCCGAGCACCACCAACAGCGCCGGGCCATGGGCTTTGGCAACCGGCTTTACCTCGGGCGCGAAGACGCCCAATTCAGCATCGCCCCAAGCACGGAGCAAGTAGCGCGCACCGGGTGGTCTTGGGGCGTGGCCTCCGCGGACTTCGACAACGACGGCGACGACGAAATCTACGTGGCCAACGGCCATCTCAGCGGCGAAACCGCCCAAGACTACTGCACCACCTTCTGGACGCACGACATCTACACCGGCGGCTCGGAACCCGACTCGCAAATAGCCGCATTTTTCGACGAGGCGATTGCGGACTGGCACAACGCGGGCATCTCGTGGAACGGCTTTGAACACAACAAGCTCTATCTGAGCGGAGGGGGCCGCTCCTTTGTCGAGATCGGCTATCTGATGGACGTGGCTTTTGAATTCGATGCGCGCACCGTGCTCGACATGGACATCGACGCCGACGGCCGCGTGGATCTATTGGTCAGCGAGTGGTCCGGCACTCCGCGCCGCGAGCGAGTCCACGTCTTGCGCAATGTCTGGCCCGGCGACAACAACTGGCTCGGCGTGCGCCTCCAAGGCGCGGCCGGCACCTCTCCCATCGGCGCGCGCATCACCCTGCGCTCGTCCCAAGGCACCAAAACGCAGTGGGTCTATACCGGCGAATCCTTCGACGCCCAACGCTCACCCACCCTCCTTTTCGGCTTGGGCCGAGTCGAACAAGTCGAAGCCGTCGAAGTCCAATGGCCCGGTGACAAGGTCACCACCCTATCCGCTCCACAGATCAACCGCTACCACGAACTGACGCCCTAGCAATGGCTGGAGAATGATCTTACACAACAATGCTTGCTATTTACCAAGACACGGCTTACCGCCTAGAATAGTAGCCTGCAGTAAGACTCAGTCGGATGCGACCTTTGTGCTGTTAGATATTCTGAAGAGGAGAGGATTTCCCACTAAGACGGTTCATATGTTCCGCTAAATCTGAAATATGACCGTGCAATGTGCGTAATTCATCAACCGAACCGACCATAGATTCAAACTCGGAACCATCGCTGTACGTCACCTGATACAAATAACTTTCTGTGGGATCATCCATCGAAAAAGTAGGATTCTCCAGAAACTCCGTCGCCGCCATGATTACTTCAAAAATGATAGGCGCGGAGTCCTGTCTTAACACGAGGCAGATTTGCTGAGGAAGAGCACTGAGTTTAGAGCGAACTCGATCTATATACGAATCCACAGTCGCTCTGCCTAGTAATCCAACTAGAGAACGAGCGATATTGCTCTTTTTCTTTTTCGAAAAGTTTGCTTCAACTTCGAGAACTATTTGCTCTTTATGTCCTTCTTCTATTTGGTCTGGATAGTCGATATCTAGTCCATTTTCAGCAAAGGCAGAAACGACTTTTTCTTTAGGCACATAGAACAAGTCTATCCCCTGACTCAAGACTAGTTCTCTGGCTGGTTGTGTAAAATCCCCTGCTGCTAAGATGCCTAAAAAACGCGCTGTTGGATATGTGACGCGCATTGGCCTCAGTTTTCCACTGTCGTCGCGGGCCTTGTCTTTGGAGTGTCGCGCACCGCGCCGCCAGAAAGATTCGACAAAAGCCACGGGAACCCCCCGCTCTTCATCGCTCCCACCTAATTCGAGGACAAAATCATAATCTACCGCGTTGCCGTCTACGTCTCGCCAGATGACTTTTTCCCCATCACGCAAAGGGCGTGAGACGAAACGGTTGTCTAAGTAGAGTTCTAGCTCATCCGCTACTTGGCGAAGCAGAGGCAACGAGAAATACTGTTCGAACCAGTCTCCGACCAACTGACCAAGTTTGTGCCCAGATGAAGCTCGTTTCGCCATAGTTTACTCCAATTACCCACTCACCCATAGTCGCCCTTCGTGCAAGGGCACTCTGTGTTTTCTATTTTTCCACTTCACATTTCGATCCCGCAATTTTTCAAAATGGAAACATTTGAAACCGGCTGCGACCGCCAGCCGACCAAGCCATTGATCAATTGGCACATATACTCCGTATGGTGCCGAATCTCCGACAACAAAACACGCCGTTGCTCCTTCTCGACAAATTCGCCTCAATTCGTGCCAAACCTTGGCCATATCGACAAAATAGGCAGCTATCATAGTATGATAGTGCTTTTTCCCGCCGTGTAGCAGGCGTTCTTCTGACAATTTGTTGCACACTTTCGCCAACTCGGTGGCAATAGGTGCGATACCCTCTTCACTCAACAAATCACTCAATTCCAACTTTTCTTTTGACGCATGTTGAGAAGACGACCTTATTAGGTATTTCCTCACTGATTCATGAAGATCTCCCCAAGAAGAAATTTCCTCCCAAAAGGACATTTCAAATCGAGTCGCATCCGCGTAGTCGTAATTGTTGGCATAAGGAGGTGAGGTGATAACCAAATCCACGCTCCTGCCTTGCACCTGCGGAAAATTCCTCGCGTCTCCGCATAGCAAGTTGGCTTGGGAACAGTCTGCCTTTTGCTGATATTCCTCCATATCGGCACTCATAAGAGCGATTTGATTTGCTAAAGCAACAAAGGGCTCGGTAGTAGATTTTTTTGTTTTATTGGGAAGGATATACTGCCATTGCGCCGTACCGGCCGAAGAAGATGGGCGCAAGATTGCCGTGAGAGCTAACCAAACCAGTTTAGCAGCGGAACTTCCATCGTCGATAGTTTGCCAACTGCTCTTCAATTTGTCTAAACTATTTAGCGTATTCTCGTCGAAGCACTTATAAATTAGCTGCGCATATTTGATCGAAGACTTCTTCCCTTTGCGTGCTCTCTCCATCATTTCGTTACCTTTGTCGAGTAGTTGGATAGCGGAAGTATGCCATAGCAATTTGCTAGCGGCGATCCGTGCGACAAAAGGATGGGCCTCTACTCCCCAACTAGGTATCCCCATGCCATCAGCTACCAATAAAGTAGTACCTGAGCCAGCAAAAGGATCACATATAGTCACTTCGCCCTTCTCAGCTATATGATCGGCTAGCACACTTTCTACCCACTGCGCAGAAAAACCGGCTGAATATTTGAACCACCGGTGGATAGGCAGTTTCATATTATCTACAAACGTGCCAGATCGTTCGTTTTTTTCTGCGGTGGACCGCAAATCGGGAAAAAGGGGTAGTGTAGTCATCTATTCTTCTACGTGGAAGCAAATTTTATGCCCATGTACACTGCCGAGTGGTCTAGATTGAGATATGAATGATGTTTATACTGATGTTTCTAAAAACTGGGATGTTACCTATACTATCCAAGAGTGTTTCCCAGAGCGTAAATTCCAGACGAAGCATAGTCAAGCAGTACTAGCAAGTGGGCTAATTAAACGAAAGTAGGTGCTATCGCTTTGCGAATCAAGAACACCCACCTGAACCTGCTCCCACTCGGCTAGGCTTTCTGGCAATCGCTGAAAAAAATGCAAGATAGAGTCCTCTATGCGCTACGCTACCCGCTTCAACGGCATCCCCTTGTCCGTCACCCTCGCGGCGGACCCGGCGTTGGACGACCGGCAACTCGACGCTCCCGGCACCTATGCGGATGACCGCTACGAGTACTCCTGCACCGAAACGCCGCTCGGCCCCAAAAGTCTGCTGCTAAAATGGCAATTGCGCCGAGTGGATGGCAGTCCATTCAAGGTCACCGCGTTCAAAGCAGAAGCCGCAGTCCCCGGCCTAGACCTGCATCGCGTCTTCGTGCCCGTGCTACATGAAGCCATCGGCAAGCGCGACCTAATCAGCCTGCCTTGGGGCGTCGAGGAGCGCACCTTTACCTCTTGGTCCTTCCCCTTCGTCGCCGCGCTAAACCGCTTTGACCAGACCCGCTTCTGCATGGGCTTTATGGACCACGTCCATACGGCGGATACCCGGCATAGCTGCTACGACGAAGACGCCAACATGTCCTTGCAGCGCCTCTTCGATCCCGCTCCCCGCGAGACGAACTTCTGGGAAGAGACGCTCTACCTGTCCTGCGAGGACCGCCCCGTCTTCGACGAGGTGCACGCCTTCTCACGGGCCTACGACGAGCTGCACAAAGTCGCCCTGCCGCCAGCGCCGCCCTCGGTGTGGGAGCCGGTCTGGTGCTCTTGGTACGGCATCAAAAACGATGTCGATGCCGACTATATCCGCTCTATGGTGCCCCTGCTCAAAGAATGGGGCATCGGCAATATCATCGTCGATGCGGGCTGGTTCAAAGGCGACGGCTTCGACCCCGACACCGGCCACTACATTCCCGACGAAAGCAAATTCTCCGACCTCAAGGGCCTCGTCGCAGAGGTTCAGTCCCAAGGCTTGACCATCCTGCTGTGGTGCGCACCGCTGTTCAATATCAGCGGTCTGGCCGACGTACCCTTCATAAAAGCGCATCGCTTCCAATCCGCAGACTCCGACGAAGCGAACAACTTCCTCTGTCCCCGCTGCCCCGCGGTGCGCCAATACGCCTATTGCACGGTCAAACACCTGATGCAGACCTACGGCTGCAACGGTCTCAAGATCGACTTCATCGACCCACTGCGAGACCGCGCCAGCCTGCCCTGCATCGCCGACCACGAGCACGATATCGCCGACTACGGCGAGGCCGTGTACGACTTGCTCCAAAGCATCTACCAAGCCGCCACGCAAGTGCGCGCCGACGCCCTGCTCGAATACCGCATGAACTACTCGACCCTCGTCACCCGGCCCTTTGCCACCAGCCACCGCGCCCAAGACGCGCCCTTCGATCCCGACCACATCCGCCGCATGTGTACTCGGCTCAAAAGCTATATCCTCAACCCAGAAGCTGGCCGCGAGGGCAACGTAGCCGTACACACGGACCCGGCCTATTGGCTACCCGAGGAAAGCCCCGCAAACGTCGGCCGCTTCATGTCCAGCCTCGTCACAAGTGCCGTTCCCATGCTGTCGATGGATTTGCGCGCTTTACCCCCAGAGCACCAGCGCATCACCCGCGCTTGGCTCGCCTTTTACCGCCAGCACCGCGACCTGTTGCTCTTCGGCCGCCAGCAACTCCTCAGCGCCGATTCTCACCACTCGCTCTTTTCCCTGCACCTCAGTGACGAAGCCCTCTGGGGCGCTTTCACCCCCACCTTCCCCGGCGTACTCGCAGTGCCAGCGGAGAATATCCGTCGGATGTGGATTCTCAACGGCGGTGCCCAAGAGCGCCTCTACACCCGTCTAGAAGGCATCGAAGGCGAATGCCTCCAAGTCCAGGTTTACGACCGTGGGCTAGAAAAGTCCGCTATCCTCAAATTACCAGTGGAAGACCGTACCGTTATCCTAGACCTTCCGGTGGAAATCGGCGGTGCCCTTGAATTACAGTCAGGTAGTGAATGTCTCTAATTCTAATTCTCTTGTCTTTGTCGGCAGCAGTCCGAGTCGAAGCAACCAATCCACCCACCGATGTCAGCGTCCCCCCAGAAGTACTAGATCCCCCTTGGCTGGAGACCCGCCGCCAAGCCCAAGTAGCCGCAGCCGCAGACTATGCGGTCTTCTGCGATTTCAGCTTCACCGACCGCCAGCCCACAAGCGGCATTGCCTTCCACCACCGCATCGTCGATGACTCGGGGCGTCACTACCGGCCCAATCACTACGACCACGGCAATGGAGTTGCCCTAGCGGATGTCGATGGCGACGGGCGCATGGACCTCTACTTCGTCAACCAAACCGGGCCGAACGGGCTGTGGCGCAACGCGGGCGACGGCCAATTCGCCGACATCACCGAGCGAGGTGGCGTGGCGCTCGCAGACCGCATCGGCGTGACCGCTTCCTTCGCTGACCTAGACAACGACGGAGCACCCGACCTATACGTCACCAACGTGCGCGTGGGCAATGTTCTCTTTCGCAACCAAGGTGACGGGCGCTTTGCGGATATTTCGCAAGAGTCTGGCCTCGATCACCAAGGGCATTCTTCGGCGGCCCTCTTCTTCGACTACGACCGCGACGGACAACTCGACCTCTTTTTGACCAATGTTGGTCAGTACACCGAGCGCGGCGATCCAATCGCGGTTATCGGCTTTGCGCCCGAAGAACAACCAGAGCATTACTACTACGTCGGCTTCAAAGACGCCTTTGCTGGGCACCTCAAGCCCGAGCGCACCGAGCAAAGTCTGCTTTTCCGCAATCTGGGCGACAATCGCTTTGTCGATGTGACCGAGGAGGTTGGGATCAAGGCCGATGGTTGGTCCGGCGACGCAATGCCGCTGGACGCCAATGAAGACGGCTGGCCAGACCTGTACGTGCTCAACATGCAGGGGCACGACCAATACTACGAAAACGACCACGGCCAGCGCTTTATCGACAAGAGCCTAGCGGTCTTCCCGCGCACGCCTTGGGGAGCCATGTCGGCCCAGATCCTCGACTTTGACAACGACGGCCACCAAGACCTCTACATCACCGACATGCACTCAGACATGAGCGAGGACATTGGGCCGGAGCGCGAAAAGCTCAAATCGCGCATGCAGTGGACCGAGAGCTTTCTCCGCTCGGGCGGGCGCAGCATCTACGGCAACGCCTTTTACCACCGCCAAACCGACGGCACCTACACCGAGATTTCCGACTCTATCGGCGCTGAAAACTACTGGCCTTGGGGGCTGAGCGCGGGCGACCTCAACGCCGACGGGTACGAAGATGTCTTTATCACCGCCAGCATGAACTACGCCTTCCGCTACGCAGTCAACTCCCTGCTGCTCAACGACCGCGGCAAGGGCTTCCTCGACGCTGAATTTGCCCTTGGCGTCGAGCCACGACGCGAGGGGCGCACGGCCATGCCGTGGTTTGCCTTAGATTGTAGTGGAGAGTACGCAACCCATCCCGACTGCGAGGGGCACAGCGGCCCCCACGTCTTCTGGGGTGCACTGGGATCGCGCGCGTCGGCGCTGGCGGACTTGGACGACGACGGCGACCTAGACATCGTCACCAATGAATTCAATGCGCCGCCGCTGTTGTTAATCAGCGATCTGAGCGACCAAAAAGCGGATCTCAACTTTCTCAAGGTCCGCCTGATCGGCACCCGCTCCAATCGCGATGGCCTCGGCGCAGTAGTAAGCGTCCACACTCGCTCCCAAACCTACACCCGAGTACACGACGGCAAGTCCGGCTATCTCTCGCAGAGCCTTTTGCCGCTTTACTTCGGGCTCGGGCCAACCAGCACCGTCGAGCGCATCGAAGTGCAGTGGCCCTCTGGCACCGCGCAGACCGTCGCCGGTCCCATCGAGAGCAACCAACTCGTCGAAATCAGGGAGCCGTAACGCGTCCGCGCAGTTGCTTAAGTCCGCGCAGGGCGCCGCGCTCTCCGGGGTCTATTTCCCGCGCCCGCGCAAAGTCCGCTGCCGCTCGTTCCCCATCCTTTTCGAGCAGGGCAATCGTCCCGAGCACAGTGTGCCGCCGGGCGGCCAAGCGCCGTTCGAGTGTTTCGACAACCTCCGTGGGAATATCTGCCGAGAGGTACGGTCGAGGATTGACAACTAGGTGTTCGACTAAGCTCTTGAGCGCAGGTAAGCCGCCGCTGGTGCCACGGCGGCGGCGGTCGGTAAAGCTGATGTAGGGGCGGTCGTCCGTATTGATCGGCCCGCTGCCCGCGTAGGCGGCTAGCTCCTTTTCTCCCAAGACCAAGGCACTCAAAAAAGAGGGCGGATCGCCCAAATCCACCGAGCGCAAATTCGCCCGTATCTCCGGCTGCCCTAGCGTGCGTTCAAGCGCCGCGTAGTCTATGTGCAGTGCGCCCGGCGTGCCCAGCAGGATCGAATACTGGTGAGTCAGCCACAGCGAAGCGTGCGGATACACGGCCCGGAAGGTCCGCAGGATCATCTTGTAGTCCTCCACCGACAGCCCGTGCAGCGGCAACCACTGCGCGACTAGCCCGTCCGGGCCGACGCGGTGGCGACAGAGCCGGTAGAACTCCTCGGTATAGAGCACCCAGCTATCGGCCGTGCCTGGATGCGTGGCGTCGCAGATGATGGCGTCGTATTGCCGCTGCGCGTGCAGCACGTAGTTGCGGCCGTCTTCGGCGACCAATTCGATGGGCGCTTGGTGGAGACGGGTGGCGATCTGGCGGTTGTAGCGGGCAAAATAGGGCGCAGCTCGCGGGACGCCCGGCACCAACTCGGCGCAATCGAGGCGTGTCGGCCGGTGCAATTCGGCTGCGGACAGGGTGATGCCACCGCCAAAAGCAATGACCAGCACCTCGGCTGGATCGGGATGCAAAACCAGCGGCAAATGCCCTAGCAGACGGAAGGTCTGCAGCGAGGCATAGTCAGTGGGAACCTCGCCACCGCCGTTGACCTTGAGGATCCGCACGCCGTCCTGTTTCTGGTGGACCGAGACCGTGGCGCCAGCGCCCTCGTCCCAGTAGAGCAAGCGGCTTTTTGGCTCCGACCAGTGGAACAGTTCGACGAAGAGGCCAGCCGGCAAGAGCAGCGTCAGGGCCAGCCCCAGCGCCAAGCCGCCGACCGTACGCACGGCCTTTCTGCGCAACTGCGCCGCCGGGTCCAGCGCCAAGATCACCGCGCCAATGGCGATATTGACCCACGCCAACACTTGGATGCTCCGATAGGTGCCCAGCAAAGGCAGCAGCACAAACCCGGCGACCAGAGCGCCGGCAATAGCTCCTAACGTATTGGCGGCGTACACCGTGCCGACGCCGCGCCCTAGCTGCTCAATGCGCGGGATGCACACCTTAGCCGCAATCGGAAAGAGCAACCCCATCAGCAGCGTTGCAGGGAGCATTACGACGAACGCGGCGACAAACAGCTTGGACAGATGACCCTCCCACGAGAGCGCACCGCCCCACGCCTCGACGATATAGGGTATGCTGCCAAAGGCGGCAATCGAGCTTAGGCCGCACAGCCCGATGAGCAGCTCCACCGCGCCAAACGCGGCCAGCGGCGTGCGCCAGCGATCGATCAAGCGCGCCCCGAGCGCAGCCCCACCGGCCAACCCCAGCAGGAAGGCAACGAGGATCGTGCTCAGGCTTTGGGCAGTGGCACTTTGCAGAAGCATCGCCAAAAGCCGCGTCCACAGCACCTCGTAGCCGAGAGCCACAAACCCCGAGAGCGCAAATCCCCCCAAGACCAATCGGCCCTCCAAGGTGATGGGCGCTACATCCCGTCCTACGCCCGTCTGCTCCTGCTGGCCATCGCGGCTCCAGCGATAGGCGACCAAGGCGATGAGCAGGTTGCCGGCCGCCGCCGCGTACGTGGTGCCGCTGACGCCCAGATATTCGAGCGCGAAAAAGGCCGCCACCGCGCATCCTGTGGCCGCGCCTAGCGTATTGGCCGCATACAAGCGTCCCATGTCCCCGCCGACTCGCTCCAAGCGGTGCGCCACGGCCTTGCTCAGCGTCGGCAGGGTGGCACCCATGAGGGTAGTCGGCACCAGCAGCAGCGCGAACGCGAGCACCAAGCGGACGAGCACAAAGGCCCCGTCTATACCCTGCAAAGAGCCGTATAGCGCCGTGTACACCTCATCTAAACCCGCAAGCAAAAGCGGGAATATCAAAGCGAAGACGCCGATGCCCAGTTCCAACAGCGCGTAGAGCCGCAGGCCATTGCCCCGGCGGTCGGCCACCCGTCCGCACCAGTAGCTCCCCAAGGCGAGACCGGCCATAAAGGCGGCTAGGACAATGCTGACGGCAAAGGTGCTGACGCCGAACACGGGCATCAACATGCGCACCCAAACGACCTGATAGACGAGGGAGCAGGCCCCGGAGAAAAAGAACAGGACCAGCAGAGCCAAAGGGGTTTTGCTCACGGCCGGCCCTTTGTATAGCAATCCGCAGTCATTTACAAATGATAAGCATGGGTTGATTTCCCAACACTTTCAAAAAGTCATTCTAACGAAAGCCCTAATCCAGAGGAACGGTCTGAGTGGCAATTTTCGATCCAAATTCACACTGACCAGTTTCGCGCCTAATTACGCTATTGAGTAAAATTACTCAGTAG